>NZ_JBQLZL010000007.1:0-56772 GCF_052168255.1 Almyronema sp.
CCCCGTCCCCCTCTCCCCACCCTCTCCTCTCTTGCCCCCCCTCCCCTACTTACAAACCCCTCAGGCGATTCGCGATCGCTGTAGCTATTTGTTCGATTTAGCCTGTGCCGATCGCTTAGAGCATTTTCGGGTACGGCTCGATCGACTAGAAGCAACTGCCGACTTTGTATTAGAGGTCACCCGGCAGCAGTATCCCAACTTAAACGTGCCGTTCCATTCGCGTTGGCGGCATTTTGAGGTGGCGGGGCGATCGCGGGCTGATGACTTGCTGACGGGGCTGGCTAACACCTCTACGCTAGAAATTAGCCGCATGCAGTGTGATTTAGCCGTAGTAAGCGTACTGTTGGATGCGGGCGCAGGCGATCGCTGGCAGTATGTCGATCCAGAAACGGCAGAGGTGTTTAGCCGCTCGGAAGGCTTGGCGATCGCCAGTCTTAACCTTTTTAAGCAAGGTTTGTTTTCTAGCGAGGCTGACCAGCCCTGGCAGGTTGATGCAGTGGGTTTACAACAGTTGACGCTAGCGCAGTTGGCCACTGGCTTGCAGCATACCCGCCAAAATCCGTTGGTGGGTCTGGAAGGACGCCTGCACTTGTTACAGCGATTGGGGCAAGCCTTGCACAGCCATCCTGAGTTTTTTGGTCAGCCGCTGCCCCGGCCTGGGCATCTGGTAGATTACTTGCAGGCTCAAGCTCAGCCGATTGCAGCGGCTCAGGTGCTGGCGGTTGTTTTGCAGGGGTTAGGCGAAATTTGGCCGGGGCGGATTGAGCTAGATGGGATCAATTTAGGCGATGTTTGGCCGCACCCGGCTTTGACAGGTCAACGGCTGAGCGATCGCTTGGTGCCGTTTCATAAGCTGTCGCAGTGGTTGACCTATTCTCTTTTAGAACCTTTGCAAACGGCGGGTTTAGAAATTGTCAAGCTAGATGAGTTGACAGGCTTAGCCGAGTACCGCAATGGCGGGCTGGGTCTCGATATGGGGCTACTAGAGCCAAAGCATGAAGGCGTCATGGGCGATCGCCATTTACCCAGTTCCCCCGTGATCATAGAGTGGCGGGCACTCACGGTCATTGCCCTAGACAAAATTGCCGCCCAGATTCGTCAGCAGCTTAGTCTAGACGCCACACAACTTCCCCTGGTTAAAGTCTTACAAGGCGGCACTTGGACGGCGGGGCGTCAGCTAGCAAAGCAGCTACGAGGCGGCTTACCCCCGATTCAAATTGAAAGCGATGGCACGGTATTCTAAGCTTCTAACAAGCCCGGTGGCGGCGTAATTTCTACGTAACCCTGCTCTAGGTTCACCACAGGCACAATGTCTTCAACAAACGGAATCAAAACCGTCTTAGGTTTTATCGGCTTGGGTCGTTTGGGTTTGCGACGAGAATTAACTGGCGGTGGTGTTTCTGGTGAGGTTAGGCTTATGGCTTCAGGCGCAGCGGTAATCCCCGTTTCTGGTAGTGCCACTTCTAATAAGTCATTTCCGGCAGAAAACACGTCTACAACAGTACCAACAGCGGTTTGACTGGCTTGTTCAATCACTTTAAGCCCGATCAAATCAGCCACATGAAACTCGCCCGGTTCTAGCGGTAGGCGATCGCCTGCGGGAACCAGCAAAACGCTATTGCGCAAGGCTTCAGCTTGCTCACGCGTTTCAACGCCAGCAAACCGCACCACAAACAACCCTTTGCCTTCAATCAAGCGACCGCCCAGCAGTTCAACAACAACGGGTTCAGCAGTGGGCGATCGCCTAAGCCAGCGATTACCAGGGTTTAAAAACCGCTCTGGAAAATCGCTGTTGGGATAAATCCGCACCTCACCCCGCAACCCTTGCGGCGCTACAATACGGCCAATTTCCAGCCAGTCAGACATGATATTGCCTATCCCCGCACGGCTAACTCCGGTTTGGGGGTTTGAGTGTAGAGACGATCGACGAGATTAGCCAGATGGCGCAAAGCCGTCACAATTTCACTATCAGCTGCCGTTAGGCTAATGCGAATGCACTGATGCATGTGAGGCCACTCTTCTCGCAAACCGGGGAAGAAGGGGCTACCCGGTACAACAATGACCCCATATTGCTTGAGTTCTTGGTAAAACTGCCAGTCAGTGACGGGTAAGTCCTTAAACCATAACCAGGCGAAAATAGCTCCTTCACCCCGGTGTAAAAACCACGGGGCAGACTGGGGCATTGTTTGATCAAGCGTCTCTTCTAGAATCGCAAACTTATGCTGGTAATGAGGTCGAATGACGGTTTCTGAAATGTTAGCGAGCGCCCCAGAGGCGATCGCTCGCGCAGCGATCGCTTGGCCGTAGCGCGAAGAGTGAATGCACAAATTAGTTTGAAAAGACTGCAGTATTTGAATAATGCGCTCGTCTCCCAAAGCGATGCCAATGCGCTCACCGGGTAAGCCAGCCTTAGAAAGGCTCATGCAGTGAACTAAGTTTGACCCAAACAAAGGAGCCATTTCGGTAAAATTCAGCGCCGGAAACGGGGGAGCATAAGCTGAATCGATTAAAACCGGAATATTGTGAGGCGTAGCCAGAGCAGCAATTTTCTGAACTTCTTCGTTCGTTAAAACATTACCTGTGGGGTTACAAGGGCGCGAAAACAGCACAAACCCCGTTTGCTCAGTAATTTCTAGCTGGCTAAAGTCAGGTCGGTACTTAAATCGATGCGGCTCAAACCCTAGATCTAACGTTGGCTTGTAGGCTCTGAGGGCTTCGGGATACAGCGTTACACCGCCATAGCCCGTATAGTCAGGACTCAGGGGCAACACAATCTGCTTGAGGTGTCCTTCGGTTGTGTACCCGCCCAAGGCATTGGCCGCGTAAAAGTAAAGCGCCTGACTGCCAGGGGTGATTAAGATATTGCGATCGCTGAGATTGAGTCCATAGCGCTGATTAAAGTCATTAATCACCGCATCAATCAGGGGACGATAGCCCTGGCTAGACCCGTAGCGACAGACAACCTCACCATATTCGTGACTGGCTAGCAAGTCAGCGGTGCAATCGCGCCAGAGCTGCTCAACTTCTGGCAAAATCACCGGATTTCCTGCACTTAAATTGATGAATTCTTTGCCCTGACCGGCTCTGAGGGTTTCAATAATATCTTTCATGATGGCCCGCACCCCGGTCAGATGGGACATCTGTTCACCAAATTGCGTTAAGGCAGGAATCATAGGCGTTGGCTGGCTTAGAGTAAAGAAGGACGATGAGGATGCCCTCGATGCTAGCAAATGGCTGAGTCGGCTGCATCCTCGTTAGTCAAACAGCTCAAACAGCTATTTGGAGATATTCAACCAATCATAACCGAATAAGCTCTGGCCTTTCGTGAGTGCAGTCTACTTTTGTCAGTTCAGCCGCTAGGCTAAACCACAGCGACGCCCCCCTTAGCCAAAGCGATCGCAGCCAACCTTTTGCCGAGTCGGTTCAGCACCAAGAATTTTGTTAGGCTCACAATAGAGCCAGTAGCGGTGCTGTTTGGAGTAAAAGCTCAAAATTGATTGACGTAAATTACCGGAAATTTAATCAGTTTTATTACCGTGTAAATTTTTTCGCGCTCACCCCTGTCGTTTTCTACAGTAGAAAAAAGTCTTTCACTTAAATTAGCTCTTATCCTCAAAAAATTTTTAGCGCCCTTCCTCAAACAGCGCCCTCAGTCAGGGCGATCGCTACTCAACGGGTAATGATCGCCGTCTACCGTCCTTTTTATGGAGTCCAGTCCAATGAATCCAATTTCTAAACTGAGATCCCAGTTGCCATTTCCGCTCAGGCGACTGGCAGATTTAGCTTACAACTATTGGTGGAGCTGGACGCCTGAGCGGCTTTCCCTGTTTAGCGTGATTGAGCCAACCATTTGGCAGCGCTGCAATCACAATCCGGTAGAGCTACTCGAGTCGGTAGCCTATGAGCGCTTGTCTCAAGTTGCAGAAGATCCGCGCTACTTAAAGCGCCTAGAAACGCTGGCGGCTCAGTTCGACGCATATTTGACCGATCAAGAAACCTGGTGTCATCGAGTCGCGCCGCAGTTATCCCTCGATCAGCCTGTGGTTTACTTTTGCACTGAGTTTGGCATTCACGAATCGCTGCCGATTTATTGCGGTGGATTGGGGGTTTTAGCCGGAGATCACCTGAAGTCGGCTTCTGATCTGGGTGTGCCCATGATAGGGATTGGGTTGCTTTATCGTCAGGGCTATTTTCGCCAACATCTCAATCGCAGTGGTTGGCAAAAAGAGTATTACGACAACAACAACTTTGAACACATGCCATTGGAGCTGGTTCGCGATGAATTCGGTCAACCCGTCACGATCAAACTGCAAATTCGGCAGCGCATCGTCAGAGTGCAGGTATGGCTGGCCCGCATTGGTCGCGTCAACTTATACCTTTTAGATACCGATCGCGAAGACAACGATCCAGTCGATCGCTCACTCACCGGACACCTCTATGGCGGCAATCAAGAAACCCGCATGGCTCAGGAGGTACTGCTGGGCATCGGTGGCATTCGCATTTTACAAGTGCTGGAAATTGAGCCTTCGGTTTATCACCTCAACGAAGGACACGCCGCCTTTGCCCTCTTAGAGATTGCCCGCGCCGAAATGGAGCTAGCAGGTTATTCTTTCTACGACGTTGAAGACCGGGTGCGATCGCGGGCGGTGTTTACTTCTCATACGCCAGTAGCCAATGCCAATGACCTGTTTTCGGCAGATATGATGGACTCTTTCTTTGCCGATTACTGGCCGCTTTTAGGGCTTTCAAGAGAGCAGTTTTTAGCCCTCGGTGCCAGACGGCTCGGCGATCCTTGGGAACCGTTTAGCATGACAGTGTTGGCTTTGCGTATGACGCGATCGGCCAATGGCGTCAGCCAGCGCCACGGTGAAGTCTCACGGCAAATGTGGAGCATTCTCTACCCAGAGCGAGAAGAGGCGGAGGTTCCCATTGGTCACGTCACCAACGGGGTTCATGCGCGAACCTGGGCTGCTCCGCTGATGGCAGATTTATATGATCAATACCTAGGCAAAGAATGGTCGCAGCGGATTTCTGATAAAGAGATTTGGGCGCAGATTGATGCTATTTCTGATGAGCAACTGTGGAAGCGTCACTGCATTTTGAAAGAACGCCTGATCGCCTATACCCGATCCAAAGTGCGGCAAGCACGGCAGGCGCGGGGGGAAGCCGCTTCCGATATTGCGGCTGTTAATCACTTGCTCAACCCAGAAACGCTGACGATTGGCTTTGCCCGCCGCTTTAGCCCCTACAAGCGGGGATATCTCATCTTTAAAGATTTACACCGCTCGGTACGAATTTTATCCAATGCCAAGCGTCCTATTCAGCTTATTTTTGCGGGCAAGGCGCATCCGGCTGATGATGAAGGGAAGCGCATTATTCAGCGGCTAATGGAGTGGTGTCGTCATCCGGCGCTGCGCGATCGCGTGGCTTTTATCGAAGATTACGACATGTATACCGCCAAAATGCTGATTCAAGGAGTCGATGTTTGGCTCAATAATCCCCGTCGTCCGCTAGAAGCCTCTGGCACAGGCGGCCAGAAAGTCGCGCTCAATGGCGGCATTAACTGTAGCGTCAGAGATGGCTGGTGGTGTGAAGGCTACCAGGAAGATGCCAGTGGCCGTGGCATCAACGGCTGGACCATTGGCGAAGACATGGGTACCAGCGATCAGGTGGTTCAAGATCAAATTGATGCGGATTCTCTCTACGATATCTTGCAAAAGGATATGGCTCGTCTCTATTACGATCGCAACGGTCAGGGTATTCCCAAAGGCTGGGTGCGAATGATGAAAGCCTCTATTCGTACCTGTGCGCCCGTTTTCAACAGCGATCGCATGGTGGCTGAGTACGTCGCTCAAATTTATGCGCCGGAAACCCCAATCGAATCAGAGCCAATTTTGGCCAGTGCCGTTTCTTAAACAATGACCCTGTGGCAAGCTGACTTCTATCGACGACCGCTCTCTGGCCCAGAGGGGCAACCGCTCTGGGAGCTTTTGATTTGCGATTGCACATTGGCCTTTACTTTTGGAGCCACCTGTACACAATCACAGGCCAATGCCGCTTGGCTAGAAGCGCAGCTAGCGATCGCTTGCAAAAAAGCGCCGCAAAAACCGGAAGCGATCGCCGTTTTTCGTCCGCAGTGTTTGAGTCTGCTGCAGACAGCCAGCCAAGCGCTAGGCATTCCCGTAAAAGCGACCCGACGCACGTTAGCGCTCAAGCGCTGGCTGTTGCAGCGTAGCCAGTGGTACCCCTCGCTGGCCAACTATAGCGGTGAAGCCTATGAACCGCTAGCACTCGATCGACCGCCGCCAGTACCGCTATCCGAAAATCTCTGGGGCGATCGGTGGCGGTTTGCAGCGATCGCGGCTCAAGACATTGAGAGCTTCAGCGATGAGCCAATTCCGGTTCTGGAGATCCCTACTGACTTACAGCCCCTATCGCTGGGGTTAGCTAGCACTACGTTGCTACCGGGGATTGTGATTGATGGTGGACGGCAGTCAATGCCGCTAGCGTTGTGGCTCCAGTCAGCGCCACCCGTCTCGCTTAACTACATTGCTGGTAGCCCCGATGGACTCATTTTAGAAGCGGGTTTGGTCGATCGCTGGATTATTGAAACCTTTGAAGACAACGAAGTAGCGATCGCAGCGCGTAATTTTGAACAACGCAAACAGCAAAGCCAAGGACTGCACTTTTTGTTGGTTCAACCCGATGATACAGGCGTCACTTACACCGGATTTTGGCTTTTGCAAGACGAGCGTTTTGGGCAGTAGAGTTGGCTTGCACAAGCCCTTACCCCACTGAAATTCAAGCTAGGGTCAAACTTTGGCTTTTTGCAGATTGAGCCACTTGGCCCCCTTCTTTTCTAAACTGACCAAAGACGGGGTTAAGAATAAGCTGGCTCAGGCTTCCTCCGTCCAAGATTGCCACCAGTCGCGCATCTTGTTAGCTAAGGTGACGCGGGTACTTTTTTTTTGAAATTTTTCGGCGGTTTCGCTAGCAGTCGATTCAGGTACCAGCACAGTCAGATTGTTGGGCAAACACTGTACTTCAATCGGAGTTTGACCGATCATTTCACCATCTAACACCACTTTTTGAGGAGGCTGGGTGATGATTTTGACCTGCTTGGCTCGAAAATGACCAATATTTTCCAGCTGAGCATGATCATTGGTAATGGCCGATCGCAAGAGTTCATAAGAAGCCGCGATCGCATCCGAAATGCTTTCGGGTGCCACGATCGTAATATCTAATAGACCATCATCTACCTCGATTTGGTCTGGGCCTTGCGCCAGCACTGAAGTTGCTGGGGCTGCGTTAGCCACGGTTACGGCGGCGGCTGTGGTTTGCATTTGACCCGATTCCGTTTCAATTTTGACCTCAAAGCGATCGAAATCTTTGAGTTCACGCAGTCCAGAAACTAAATAAGCTAAAGAACCTAGCTTGTTTTTGGCTTCGCGATCGGTTCGTTCAATTGTTTTCGCTTCAAAACCAACGCCTGCTAACAACAGCATGGGTCGATCATTGCAAAGAGCCATGTCTAGCTTTTGCTCAGATCCGCTCAAAATTACCTCACACGCAGCCGATATATTTTCAGGAATACTCAAAGCTTTGGCAAAAGCATTTGCAGTTCCGCGTGGAATAATGCCTAAGCAGACATCGCTATTGAGCAAAGCCGAAGTTACCGAAGAAACGGTACCATCTCCGCCGGAAACCACAATTAATTTAGCCCCTTGCTCAACCGCCTTGTGCGCCAGAAAATCAGCTTCTTCATCAGGCGTGGTTTGATAAACCGTTAGCTCAAACTTAGACTGCAACGCTGAGCAAATCTCTGAAAGCTCGGCTTCGGCCTCTCCTTGACCCGCAACAGGATTAAAAATGAGATGAAGTTTTTGATTCATTACTAGCTCAAACTGGGCGACAAAACAAGCAGATTAAAGAGACAAAAAATCCCTGCTGCAAAGACAGCAGCAAGGATTCTATAACTAGTTAGCCTTGAGAGAGACAGAGACTAGAAAATGACTGTAGCTTTCAAATTAAGCAGTCCGACGGCTGATTAGACCCCACAGGAAGATAGCAATAATGGCACCCACAATGGCCAAGATAATTCCTGGAATGCTTAGTGTAGCTGCTGTGAACTGTAGACTCCCCGTGGTTAGCAATGTTGCTAGCGTACCCCCGATGAAAGCACCAACAATACCCAACAACAGTGTGGCTAAAATACCGCCACCTTGATGTCCTGGGTAGATGGCTTTACCGATAGCACCAGCGATTAAACCTAAAACGATCCACGCTAAAATATTCATAAATTTTGGCTCCTTTGACTATAGTTTTGATGGGCTGTTTCATCCTTGCTCTTAGCTTATAAAATCCAGGTTGGCGTCGCGTCTGCCAGTAGATATAGCTAGACCTAGACGAAAGGTTGAGTTTTACGACGCTAAAAAAATAAAGGATTTTAGTTGTCTGCCTCTGGAGAAGCCAGGTAGTCACATCAGCAACGTTTTGATGTGGCTTAAACTTCTGCAGCGATCGCATAGGAAAAACAGCCCTTGGCTAAGCAAGAACAGATAGGCATTGCCATTAATTTAGCTGTAGTTAAACGGCTGGCTGCTTTTCTGTTGGCCTCTAAACCTGATCTAATTCTCCTCGATTAGCTTCAAAGTTCTCAAGTTTCGTTAAAAATGTTAGCCTTGAACTTTTTTCAGATCTTTGATTATTGAAACCCTTTAGCTTTAGCTTTTTTAGCTTTCTTTTTGCTCTTGGGTTGATCCAGTTCAGCGATCGCTTCTTGAAACAAATTGTGTAGATGTATCGGTACGCTGGCAATCTCAGGCAGTTCTGGGGTTGTGCGTTTACCAAATTCTTGCAGCAACGTATCTAGTTCAGCGAGCTTGAACTCAGGGCGATCGAGAGCTTGCTGCAAAACAGCCTCCACAGCTTCTGGATATTGCTGCGCCAGACGATACCAGACAAACGCAGTAATTTCAGGATCTTTGAGCCACTGTAGGGCTAAGGTTTGAGCGGCTTCTGCATCTTTCGTATCCGCCTTGAGCAGGTCTGCAAACTTGCCATAGCTGAGAACAAACTGCTGCCCCCACCGAGGATCGGCCAGCACAGTTACTCGTTCAGCCCGCTTCAGATGCGAAGGCAACTCAACTTTAGGCATAACCATTTTGCTGGCTTGAGTATTTTTGATGGTTTTTGCAATCACATTGGCTCCAATGCCTAACGAGTCAGACATCGCTTCAATATCGGCGTCTTCTAAGCCCGCTTCCTCTGCCATCTCCGCCAGCGACTTGTTTTGATCAATGCCTGCTTCTGCTAGTCGCTTTTGCGAACTTACCGTTTGAAAATCCTGAATTTTTTTGTTGAGTTCATACCCAGATAGCGTCACTTCGTCAGTTTGAAAAAAGTCTAGAAACTCGTCATGATACTTTTGCACTGACTGCCAAGCTTCTTCCAATAAATCCGGGGCATCACTATAAAGAGACGAACGGTAATTGTCTTTAAATTCACCCACCACCACCGCTAGCTTAGGTTTGCCTAACTTGCCTTTGAAAATGCAGGGGCCACTCAGCATCCAGCGGGCGTCGTCTAGCGGCGATAGGCGCGTTAGCAAAATTTCTCCGGGCTGCAAGCGTCGCCGTTGAGCCGCTTCGATGGCATCTCCTACCACTACTTTGTAATGCTTAGCGGTTAGCCAATTCATCAGCTCTAGTTCGTCTGCCGCTTGTGCCTGAATGACAAACAGCCCTAAAAAGCTACGATGCCATTCTTGCAACAGCGATCGCGCTTCAGCCGTTAAATCAGGATGCGCGGCAATATAAAGATCAATTGGCGTGCGATCGCCCACCCATCCCTCTGACGGAAACGCCGCCATGACGAGGTCTTGCTGATAGGCATCCGAGCTGCGACCCCTGAGTTGTTCAGCCGCATACGTTTCTAGGGCAACGGCCAATTCCCCTTCCGCCTCAAGCACAAAGTTCTGCAAGTCTTGCTGAAGCTGTTGAGCGGTTTCTAGCCGAGTGGTCATGCTGAAATAAGCGCCATAGTGAAATTACTTCAGACCTTATCAGGCAAAGCTCCCTTTAGGATCGGCTATTTGACAGACCTTTCGCTAGACATCGCCCTCACCTCTCAAAAGAGTGATCCACAGATTAACGCAATAGCGTATACTTTGCGCCAGGTTGTATCGTTGCAAAACTGGGCAAAACTGGCGTGAGCAAACTTCTGATCCGTTTGGTCATTGGGCTGCTATTCGGGCTATTTGGGTTGATCAGCTATTTCACCAGTGTTTCAGACAATCCCATCACTGGCGAAACCCAACGCATCCGCCTAACGCCACAGCAAGAAATTGTTTTAGGTCAGCAGGCCAGTCAAGAAATGGCTGCCGAATATGGCGGGCTATACCCAGATGCCCAACTCCAAGCTTACATTGATCAGGTGGGTCAGGCCGTCGTGCAGCAGTCTGCCGCCAGCCAAGCGCCTTACCCCTTTGAGTTTCACCTCCTGCAAGATCCAGAAACCGTTAATGCCTTTGCCTTGCCAGGGGGACAAATTTTTATCACCGCCGCTCTGCTCAGCCGTTTGCAAGCTGAGTCTCAACTGGCAGGGGTGCTAGGGCACGAGGTCGGGCATGTTGTGGCTCGACACGGCGCTGAACACTTAGCCCGTCAGCAGCTAGGGGCTTTGCTGGTTAATGTGGTTGGTATTACCGTGAGCGACACGCCAGAGCAAGCGCGTCAGGCCGCTATTTTGGCGCAGGCGATTAACCAATTGGTGAATTTGCGCTACGGACGTGAAGATGAGTTAGAAAGCGATCGCCTGGGCTTTCAGTTTATGGTAGAAGCAGGTTACAACCCAGAGGGAATTGTTGAGCTAATGGGCATTCTCAACGAATCTCAAGGGGGCGCTAGTCCGCCCGAATTTCTCAGCACTCACCCCAATCCAGACAATCGTATTCAGCGTTTGACAGCCTTAATTGATGAAACTTTTCCCAGCGGCGTTCCGCCTGAGTTAGAAGAAGGCGATCAGACCTTTGCTCAAACTGTCAGCCCTCGACTGCGCTAACCCACCTTGAGGTGAAGCTATGGACTTAACTGTGCTCTACTGGATTTTGGTTGCCATTATGCTGGTGGGAGCCATTGGCGAGTTGGTTCCCGGTATGCCTGGTGCTAGCTTGATTTTGGCGGCTATTTTGGTGTGGGCGCTGGCGACCAACTTTGCAGGCATTACCTGGGCGATTGTCGTTGTTTTTGTGCTACTGGTTTTGAGTGCAGCCGTTGAATTTTTGGCAACTTTTTGGGGAGCCAAACGCTTTGGAGCCAGCCGTTGGGGGCTGTTTGGTGCCATTATTGGCCTAGTGGCTGGCGTGGTAGGACTCTTACCAGCCTTACCCCTTGGTGGCCCGGTGCTAGGTGCCCTCTTTGGCCCTTTTATAGGCGCTTTTATTGGGGAATATCTTTACCGCAGTCAACTAGATTCAAGTGAACGGGTTCGTGTCGCTTTCAAAGCAAGCGTTGGCACCGTTGTGGGTTTGGTAGTGGGCAACCTAGTCGATGGGGTGCTGGCGATCGCGGCTGTTGTTGTCTTTGTGCTAACTACCTGGCCGTTCGTTGGTACGCTCTAGATTGCTGCCCGTATTCACAGGTTGAATATAGCTAGCTAAGCGCTTTTTCAAGCTTGCGGCGATCGCCCTAAAAATTCTACATAAGGCTGAAAGACAGACACCAGCGCTGGCCGACTAGCTACCAGCGTTGGGAAAGCCCGGTTCTGGTAGTTTTGTCCGGGCTGCAGCGGAAAAATTGGCGCAGGCTCCAGCGCTATCCATTGCCCCCCCGCCGCTTGCACAATTGCCCAAACTGCCGCAATATCCCAAATTTTAGGCGTCGCTTCTACCCCACCAAGGGCGATCCCGGCAGCAACGGTTAGCAAATTGTAGGTAGCAACGCCCAGCATACGAATTTTGCAGGGAAATGGCTGCTGTAATACCCCCGTGCTACGGGCACACAAGCTAAAAAATTGATTCCCCGACGGCTCAGCCTCACTTACCCGCACAGGCTGATGATTGAGGAAGGCTCCGGTTGGCCCCGTCAGCCCAGAATGGCCGTACCAAAAACCATAAAACGACTGTTGCAAAGGCGGCATGCGAACATGCCCAAAAACAGGGGTACCCCGGTAAAGCAATCCCAGAGAAATGCCCCACAGCGGCACGCCTCGAGTGAAATTTGTGGTGCCGTCGATGGGGTCAATAATCCAGCACCAGTCTGTTTCAGGAAAGATATGAGCCACTTCTTCACTGAGGACACCGTGGTCAGGATAAGCCTGGGCGATCGCCTCTCTCAAAGCCCCGTCAGCCCACTGGTCAGACTGCGTCACCAGGCTGCCATCCGCTTTTTCCGTAGCCGTAGCCTGTCCAAAATCTGCTAGAAGCTGCTGACCCACCACAGCAGTGGTTGTTTCTGCAAAGTCAACAATTTCTTGCCAAAAGTCACCCATAACGTGCTTACTCTAACTCTGCTTCTAAAACCGAGGCGATCGCTTTACTAGATCGCAGGCGAAACTCCTGCACATTCACCTGGCTGAGCAAGCTAAACGCTAACAACATGCCGACTAGCTCACAAAAGAAAACCAGGGCAAAGGCCAAAAAAGTTTGGCTAAAAACCTGACGTCCAATATCTAACAAAGCACCGCCAATCAGCGTAGCACTCGCCTGCGCCAACGCCTGCGCTAACCCCCAAGCCCCCACAAAAGTACCCGCCGTTTCCGCCGCCGTTAGATCCAGCATGAGGCTAACAGCCCCGTTCGTCAAAATGCCAGAAGCCAAGCCAAACAGCATCACCGCACTTTTGAGCAACACCTGACTTTGAGACAGACCCGATAAAATCACCAGCCCAAAGCAAAACGAAGTCAGTAGACAGCCCAGTTGCGCTGTCCGTTGCTTGCCCAGACGCGGCACGACCCAAAAACCCGAAATGCCCATACCAGCGAGAATACCGTATCCCCAAAACTGATTGAGTCCGGCGCTTTCGCCAATGCTCATTTGAAAAACTTCGCGGGCATAAGGTTCGAGGACAGGCTGCTGCAAAAACAAGCTGATAGTCATCAGCAGCAAAAAGCCAAAGAAGATCCCGGTTTGGCGCGAGGCCATTAAGATGCGCAGCGATCGCCCTAAGGTGATTTGATCTTCGCGATCGCGCAGAGAAGACCGACTCGCATAGCGCGAATAGGTTTTCTCAATGCCCAAAGTTGCCACGATCCCCAAACCACAAACCGCAATCGGAAAGGTAATAAACAAACGGTTGATGGCACTTTGCAACTCCCCCGGTGCGATCCCCTCCAGCATTTTCTGGCCGACCACCGCCCCCACCACAATGCCTACCATCAGCATGGCCCAAACGATCCCCACCAGCTTAGAGCGGTTGTCTTCGTCGGAAACATCCACCAAAAGCGCCGTAAACGGGGTAGAGCTAGCACTAATGCACAAACCATAAAAGGCAAACATCAAAGCCAAAAGGCCAACCCAACCATATGTCTGCCAGCCCCAGCCCAAAGCCGCACTCGCGCCAAGTCGCCAAACGACCTGAACAGCGGCAAACAGACAAAAAGCCTGCAAAATCAGCCCCAGCCAGATATACCCCGTCCGGTGATACCCCCCCAGCGGACGAGCATCCGAAAGCTGACCAAATAACACTCTGGCAGGAGCCACAAACTGATACATCGCGATCGCCCCTGCCGCCAGCGTTCCCGGAATTTGCAATTCAGAAATCATCACCTGGTTGAGTACACCCAACGTCAGCAAAGACAGCAAACCCAGACCCATTTGAAACAAGCCCAAGCGAAACATACTCAACAAAGTCAGCTTGGGTGGCAACGGAGAAGCAAGCGCAAAAGCTGGAGAGGTCATCTGAAAAACTTCTGATACAGACAAAATTTAAAAAGCAGGTCAAACTAAAACTAACCTGTCCTCCCTTTTCATCCAGTTCAGGTGCAAGTTAGTCTCTCCAGACTAGCCTGTAATCGCAGGTGGGCGTCACTGAGCTGGCAGCTACGGCCAGAATTTTCCCCTCAACCCGCAAAGCTAGGTTTCATCCTTTGAGTTCGGAAAGCCGAACTTGGCATTTTTGTAAAGCTAATGTGAACTTTTTAGACAGGAATGCTGTTATCTCGATCCTTTTGTTGAGATTGGTAAAGTATTTGATAGCAGTTAGCCATTTTGTGCTTGGAGATTTTTATCAGCAACCAACCATTAACCCCCTCTCTGACGCTTCGACTCTTTAGGAGGTTTTAAGTATGCGGATTGCTCAAGTTGCTCCTTTATGGGAGCCAGTTCCCCCTACGGGCTATGGCGGAATCGAACTAGTCGTTGGCCTCTTGACCGATGAACTGGTACGGCGAGGCCACCAAGTTACTCTGTTTGCTTCGGGAGATTCACACACATTGGCGCGGCTCGAAGCCGTTGTACCACAGGCAGTTCGGCTCAATCCCGCCATCAGTGCTGCCGCTGCCGAAAAAATTCAGCTCGATCGCGTGCGATCGCTAGCCTCCCAGTTTGATTTGGTACATTTTCACAACTGGGTACCCCCCTTCGAACTCACAGAATCGCTGGGGATTCCAACGCTTTACACGCTACACGGCCCGCTAACCCCCGAATTTTCTGAGCTTTGTAGCCGCTATCGGCATCACAATTTCATCAGCATCAGTGACGCTCAGCGCCCCGCCAACTTAGATCTCAACTACATTCGCACCATTCACAACGGCATTGACCCAGAACGTTACCCCTTTAAGGCTGCTGCTGAAAACAGGGAAAGCCACTGCGAAGGAGCAGCGGCTGATATGCCTGGGGGAACTATCGCTAGCGATCGCCCCTATTTAGCCTTTTTGGGTCGGCTTTCGCCCGAAAAAGGCCCTCACCATGCCATCGCGATCGCTCAACGCACCGGGTTACCGCTGAAGCTGGCCGGAAAAGTAGACGAAATTGATCGCGCCTTTTTTGAACAGGCCGTTTTGCCCCACCTAGATGGGCACGCTATAGAATACCTGGGAGAAGTAGACCACGCGAGCAAGATCACCCTTTTGAGCGATGCTGTAGCCACTTTGTTTCCCATAACTTGGGAAGAACCTTTCGGGTTGATCATGATTGAGTCAATGGCTACAGGAACGCCTGTGATCGCGATGAACCGAGGCTCTGTACCAGAGGTGATTGTCTCTGGCAAGACAGGGTTCATTTGCAACAGTTTTGATCAGATGGCTGAGGCAGTATTAAAAGTGGATAGCCTGAATCGTCGAAACTGCCGTGAGTTAGTCATGCGTCACTTTAGCGCGGGTCGAATGGTAGATAAATATGAAGCTGCCTACCGCAAGGTGCTAGATAAACAACGCCTACTGCCGACCTACGCACCTATTCCAGCAGTTTCTCTTTAAGGTAAACCGATTTAACTAACTTTGGAGATCAGGTGTAATGAATAACCGAACCTGTCCCTGTTGTGGAAACGTTTTGTTACGTCACATGCGCAATAGCGGGCCTTACTGGCTCTGCACCGATTGTTGGCAAGAAATGCCCGTAATTGAAGCAGCCGAGACAGAAACAAACATTGCCGGGAATGTAGCTTCTTTAGAAGAAGCTTTCCGCGCCCCTGCGCAACCGCGCGAAGATTCTACGGAAGGAACCTTGCAGTCTTTGTAAGTTCATCCGTCGCCTATCTCTCTCAAAAATAAAAGACCCAGAGGATCTGTATTAATGCAGATCCTCTTTTTTGGCCAAATGCTAGTTCAATGAACTCAATTGGCTTTCATAGCGCTATCGCTGTAGCCACCAGAGGTAAGCGGCTCAAATTGCTAGAAGCCATTGACAGAAAAGCTTCCATTTGACCTCTGCCTGCTGTCTTCTGCCTGTAGCTATAAGTGCTGCCACAGCTCTGATGGGGCTAAGAGCGATCGCTGCTCCAGTTGCTGGTTGAGGCTATCAGCCGTGGCGAAGCCTGATTGCAATGCCGCCGTTACCCCCGCCCCCCCATGTCCATCACCACAGATCAACAACCAGGGGTCGGCTGCTAGCGTTAGCAAAGGTTCCACCTGGGGTTGGGCGACAAATCCATAGCGCCAGCGGTGCCCTTGTAGCCAGTCGGGTTGGCTGAGCCAGGGTAAAATGCGCCCAGCCGCGCTTTGCAACAATTGTTTACCCGTAGCAAGTAAGTCTGTTGTCTCCCCATAGGCTTGCGCAAACGCTGTACTGCTCTGCAACACGATGAGCGGAAAATCAGCCTCAGGGCGCTTGCTGCTTTCTAGGCCAACCCAGGCCAAATCAGCATCGTTGGTGAATTCAACCCACCATCCCGGCAAAGGCAATGCCCCAAATTGGCCAAAGCAATGGGGCGGATACCCTGCTATCACGCTCAAACACGGCCAATACCTGATTTGCTCAAGCGCTGCGATCGCATCAGTGCTGACAACTTCTGCCCTTAAAGGCTTAAGCAAGTCTAAAGCCTGAGGAGCCGGGATCGCCAGAACAACGACCTTAGCGGTTAAAGCGGTTACCGCATCCGGGGTTTGAATTTGTAGTTGCCAGGTATCGGCTTCTCTGGAGAGAGCTATCACCCGGCACTGGCGCTGAATCGTCAAACCCTTTGCCAAAAACTTAGCCACCGCTGTAATCCCCTGAGGCGCACTGTAATGAGCGGAGGACTGGCTAGCTACCAACTGCTGAGCTTGCCAGCGATAAGCTTGGGCTGACCAAGGCTGCAAAATATCGATTGGCACTAAATGAGCAATCAGCGATCGCAAAAGTTCGCTATCAGCCTGAAGCGATCGCGTCCCCTGATCAGCACAGGTATTTTGCAGGCGGCGGGTAGCTAAGCGCCCCCCCAATCCGCGAGATTTTTCTAAAACGCTAACCCGATATCCGGCTTGGGCGAGCTGCTGAGCACAAACGAGTCCGGCTAGACCTGCACCGACAACGACAATCTCAGTCATGCTGTTCTCTCAATGTCTCTGCGGTTGAATCTCAAAGACCTGTGTAAAATAGGGGTCAGAATACTTCACGCATAAGGGTATCAAGACGTGAACGAGCTGCGATCTGCCCTAGACCTAGCAACCGATGAAGAGCTGCAAAGTCTAAGCGATATTCTTTTTCGTCCCAAGTTTAATCCGATAGATTATTTCTGGGCTGATCCAGCAGCCGTTCAGTGTGCGGATCGGCGCGAATGGATCGATCGCATCGAAGCTCGCTTTCGCTTTTTAGCAGCCGATGGCTTAACGGTGCTACAGCGTCGCAGCGATCGCTTGAGCTATCGGCAAATTTTAGTCCAGATTTGCCGTTACTTAAAGATTTCCTTTGTACCAACCCTATCAACCGCCGATTTAGAAGCTGAGCTATTTCTCGCTTTGCTAGAAAAAACTTGGCAACAGCTCCCCCCGAAGCAACAACAAATCCTGCGGGGCAAAACTCGCCAAGCCATTGATCAATCCCCTCAATTCCATCAGCTTCCTCGATCTTTACAGCAAGATCCCCTGAGCCTTTTAGTTACTGGCAGCAGTGCTTTGGCGGTTACTTCGGTGGTAAGACCTTGGCTGATGCAGCAAATTGCCCAGCAGTTTGTCTTACATCTCACCCGCTATCAATTGGCCAAACAAGCTTTGCTTAAGGGCGGCACCGCTGCCGCTTTCCAGTTGCAAAACCGAGCGGCTTTGCAGTTAGCCTCACGCGGCATGGCGCTTAATGCGGCTCGCTATGGAGCCGTACGCGGCTTGTTTGCTTGCCTGGGGCCAGCGCTGTGGACTTACTTTTTGGTAGATTTGGGCTGGCGAGCGATCGCCACTAACTATGGCCGAATCATTCCGGTCGTTTTTACCCTAGCCCAAATTCGTTTGACCCGCGCTGATCTAGCTGCTGCCGTGTGAGGGCTTGCGATCGCATGCCAGAGCCTAATCGTCTGCAAACCACGAACTTCTATGACTTGCTCGGCCTGAAGCCAGGGGCTTCAGTGCAAGACATTCGGCGTACCTACCGCGATCTCAGCAAGCGCTATCATCCCGACACCACCACTTTGCCCCCTGCGATTGCCACGTCGAAGTTTCAAGAACTCAACGAAGCCTACGCCACCTTAAGCAGCCCCGAACGACGACTAGCCTACGATTACAAAATTGGCTATTCGCGGCTACGAGTCATGCAAGCTCCCCGCGATCTCAATCAGCCCGTCTCTCGCGATCGCCCCCGCCAAACCACCAGCGCTTACTTAGACCCCACCGATCGGCCTTTGTCAGCCGGAGAGATCTTTGCCCTGTTTATCTTAGGGCTAACGTTTGCAGCCTGCTTGGTCTTGGTAATTGCAATTGGGTTGACCCAGGGAGAATTGGCTTTGGAACCTCTGGTACCGCCCGATTTGGTTCTTGAAATTGACCCAACTTCGCTCAATACCGCAAATGATCCAGCAACGACCCCACTGCCACTAGAGTCGTCTATTAACCTAAAGTCTCCGCCAGACTCAGCTTTGGCTGCTTCATCAGCCAACTTTTCAGCCCCTGAGCCGCCGCTTGAAAGTCCGGCAGACGATTATCGCCCTTCAGAGAAGGTTAGCGAAATAGAGGCCGATAGCGATAAACTTGCTCCAGTGACAGATGCCAAACTCAATCAACCCGCTCTAAACTCTCAAGCCTAACCATGCCGTTAACCGCCCCGTAATGACCTTACCCTCAGCCGATACACCTCTCTATAACCACCCGCTACCTGACATTGAGCAATGGCTTGTCTCTAAAGGTTGTCAGCAAGATGCTGCCGAACTCCATTGCTGGCATTTGCAACGGGCTGAATGGGCTGCCGACTTAGCCCTTGATATTGATTCCATCGTGGTTCGCTATCTGCAGGCGGGGCCGGACGGCCAAGACCTACAGCGCGTCTTTAAATACTCCCTCAGCCGCAAAGATCTCGAAGAAGCGATTTTTAGCGGGCCTTAAGCTCAAACTTTGCCAAAGCGCCTTTCGCGTTGCTGATAAGCCGCGATCGCCTGATGAAACTCAGTCACATCAAAATCAGGCCATAGCGTATCCGTCACATAGAACTCGGCATAAGCTAGCTGCCAAAGCAAAAAATTACTGATCCGCATTTCTCCACTGGTGCGGATCAGTAAGTCCGGATCGGGCGCACCCGCCGTATAGAGATGGCGGCTAAAGAGGGCTTCGTCGATTTCGTCTGGCTGTAACAGTCCTTTTTGCACCTGTACGGCCAAGTTTTGAGCCGCCTGTACAATTTCCTGCCGCCCGCCATAGTTGGTGGCAATGGTAAAGCGAATGCCTGCGTTGCTGCGCGTCAACTGTACGGCGCGGTAGATTTCGGCCTGGAGAGATTGCGGTAATGCCTTGAGATTGCCGACAAAATTGATGCAGACATTTTCTGCCATCATTTCTTTGAGTTCTTGTCGTAACACCCGTTCAAACAGGGTCATCAAAAACTCTACTTCTTCAAGCGGACGCCCCCAGTTCTCAGTTGAAAAGGCATAGGCCGTTAGCGCCCCGATCCCCCAATCCCGACTGCAGCGCAACAGCTTTTTTAGCGTGTCCACCCCACGCCGATGCCCCATAATGCGAGGCAAACCGCGCCTTTTAGCCCAACGGCCATTGCCATCCATAATGACTGCTACGTGACGAGGCAGGCGATCGCGGTGCAGCTCTTGTGGTAGAGGATACTGGACGGTTTGCTCAGCGGTCATTTTTTCCCCCAAGAAGCCGACGTGGAAGGCGGAAAATTCGTTTCAAAAAAGAGTGTCCCTGGCTGCTCAGACGACGGCCTAAGCTACGAAGCTGAGGAGCAACTGGCTCGTGATCCACAGATTGGGAAAAACGCTTCCGCAGCATTTCTCTGAGTTTACTGCTAGTGAGTGGGCGGTTGAGAAGACCGCCTTCTGCTAGCGAGATCGATCCGGTTTCTTCAGAAACCACAACACAAATGCAGTTTTCGACGCGCTCAGTAATTCCCATAGCCGCTCGGTGGCGGGTTCCCAACTGGCGAGAAGCCGACCGTTCAGAAATGGGCAAGATCACCCCCGCAGCCACTACGCGAGAAGCACGAATCAAGACCGCCCCATCGTGCAAAGGGGTCGTAGTTTGAAAAATTGTCTGCAAAAGCTCTTTCGAAACCTCAGCATTGAGCTTGACGCCCGGAACCGAAAAATCACTTTCGTCAATTGGGCGATTCGTTTCCAAAATCATAATGGCTCCTGTACGATTCTGGGAAAGCTCCTTCACCGCATCCACAATCTCATCAATAACGCTATCAGGTTTCGGCAATGCATCTGTAGAGGGTCTAAAGAGCTGCAAAATCTCCCCTCGCCCGATTTGCTCTAGCAGTCGCCGAAACTCTGCTTGCAAAATGAACGCCATCGCTACGGCTGAGCCAATCACGAGCTTGTCTAAAACAAAACCCAGCAATGTAAGCTGCAAATACTTACTCAAAGCGGCTGCCAACATTAGAATAATCAGCCCTCGCACCATCCAAAGCGTCCGTCGCTCTCCGATCACGACGAGCACCATGTAGGTTAAAACCAGTACGAGGCCAATATCTAAAATCGAAAGAATCGAAGGCAGCAAGATTGAACCCTACTGAGGTGTACCAGCTATTGCTCCCCTAAATCACAAATCAGCTCAGTTGATCTTGCCAAGGAGCTGGTTTTAGACATCCGGAAGCCGATTTTCTCTCGCTAAACACGCTATGGTTGTGGGTAGCCATAAGGGCTTGGGTGGTGATAAAACTTCCAGAAAACAACAAGTCTCTGCTCAGAACCGGGAGATCGGTTCGCCCCTAAGCAAGTGACGCTTCAAAACTAAACCCGCTAGACCAGCTTAAGGGCCTCAGGCAAACAATCTTGCCGAATCAGATCTTGATAGGTTTCACGCCGAAGAATCAGTTGCGCCTCGCCTTCGCTGACCAGTACGGCTGCCGGACGAGGAACTCGGTTGTAGTTGGAGGCCATGCTGTAATTGTAGGCACCTGTGCCCGGAATGACGATAACATCTCCGGCCTCTAAAGATGGAAGTTGAGCTTGATAAATCACAATATCGCCAGACTCGCAGTGTTTGCCTGCGATCGCGACGGTTTCGCTCAAAGGTGCAGACATGCGACTCGCAGCGATCGCCCGATAAACCGACTGATAGGTGATTGGACGAGGGTTATCAGACATGCCGCCGTCTACTGCTACATAATGGCGAATTTCTGGTACCTGTTTTTGGCTACCGACGGTATAGGCAGTCACACAAGCAGTACCCACCAGCGATCGCCCCGGTTCGCACAACAAGCGGGGAAGCGGTATTTGCTGGGTTTCACAGGCTTGAACAACCCCCTGGCAAAGGGTTTTCACCCAAGCTTCAATGCTTGGGGGATCATCAGCTTCGGTGTAACAAATGCCCAAACCACCGCCTAGATCAAGTTCGCGTAACGACAGACCGTATTCAGCCGCTTTAGAAAACCACTGCACCATCACACTCGTTAGATCAGTATGAGGCTGTAGTTCAAATATTTGAGAACCAATATGGGCGTGAATGCCCAAACAGTCTAAAGCAGGATGCTCGCTAATAAAGGCAAAAACACGTTCTACCTGGTCGGGATCAAAACCAAACTTACTATCTAGGTGGCCTGTGCGAATATATTCGTGGGTGTGGCACTCAATACCCGGCGTCAATCTCAAAAGAATTGGTACACGGCGATCGCCTGCCGCTAGCAAACGAGCCAAGCTTTCCAGTTCCAGCCAGTTGTCTACCACAAGACGACAACCTGCCTCAATCGCAAACTTCAGTTCGGTTATTGACTTGTTGTTGCCGTGGAAATAAATCTGTTCTGCTGCTACGCCTGCCTGCAAGGCCGTATACAGTTCCCCCCCCGATACCACATCAAGGCCCAATTCTTCGCTGGCAACAATGGCGCAAATTGCCAAGCAACTCCAGGCTTTAGAAGCATAAAGTACCAGCGCCTCGCCGGGATAGTATTGGGCAAAAGCCTGTCGATACTGGCGGCAGGCCGTTCTCAAGGTTTGCTCATCTAAAATATAAAGTGGCGAACCAAATTGCTGAACTAACTCCACCACATCACAGCCACCAACCGCCAAATGGTCTTGGTCGTTTGCCTGAGCCGTGAGGGGTAAAAGATACTGGTTGGGTGAGGCAGTCTGCTCCGTCAGGGAGGGCAAATACTGATTGCTGGAGCGGTCAACATCGGTCAAGGGTATAGATACCATCGCGCAGTCTCTTGTTTGCTGAATATTGTCTGGGCTAGAAGCTTAGTTTGGCTGGATTGTATCGCCTGTAGCAGGCACTCACTCTTCCAAAAGTCTAGTGTACAATTTTGGCTTGTATCCCTCCGCAGAAATTTCACACTCCAGTGCCAGCGATCCAGCTCGACTCCCTCAGTGAGACTGACTTACCTCAAGCACTTGAGCTAGATCAACGATGTTTCGGTGGGCTTTGGTCTTTGGCGGGCTATCAGCGTGAGCTAGCCAGCAGTAATAGTAATTTTGTCATTTTGCGCTTGCCAATTGCCCCAGCGGACGCCTGTTCACCCAGTGAACTCAAATCCCCGTCTCTAATCGGCATTGGTTGCTTTTGGCGCATTTTAGAAGAAGCTCACATCACCCTTTTGGGCATTGATCCGGCTTATCAAAAGCAAGGCTTAGGAACCCTGCTGCTAAGCACCTTACTACAGCAAGCCCGCCAACAAGAGATGGAGCGGGCAACCTTAGAAGTGCGGGCTAGCAATCAGGCGGCTCAACACCTTTACTGGAGGTTTGGCTTTCAAGCCGTTGGCCGACGACGACACTACTACCCCGATGGCGAGGATGGCCTAATTTTGTGGCGCAACGGCTTACATCAGCCGGAATTTGCCGTGGAATTACAGCAGCAGCAACAGTCTATTGGCGATCGCTTGCTGAAACAAGGCTGGCAATTGAATTATTCAGCGCTTGAAAAAGTACCAAATTCTGCATAGGTTGTCTAAACTTTCTGCCAAAAATTAGACAGTTTTCAAGCCTGATCTCAACCTGATTCATTGTCTACAAAAGTCAGCCAAACAATTTTTAACAAAGCCTTTGGCCCCAAGGTTATACAGAGGGGAAAAATATTAAAGAAATCTCAAAGTTTCTAAAGTCAACTAGCTCAGCGGAGTCGCTTGCGGCTGCGGGATTAGCTTGATCCCGCCTAGAGTCTGCTGACTCAAGCCGTAATTTATACCTAGCGCCAGAAGTTTGTCCGGTTGCAGTAGAGAAATCCTCCCTCGATCGCAGTTTCTTCAGCACAGTCTCTGGATTTTCCTGTGCTAGAATCAGCGTAACCAGCACGCAGCAGGTGATGGATAACCGCCATGTTTGAACGCTTTACAGAAAAAGCAATTAAAGTCATCATGCTGGCCCAGGAGGAGGCCCGTCGTCTGGGTCACAACTTCGTGGGCACAGAGCAGATTCTTTTAGGACTCATTGGAGAAGGGACCGGCGTCGCCGCCAAAGTGCTGAAATCTATGGGTGTCAATCTTAAAGACGCTCGGATTGAAGTTGAAAAGATTATTGGTCGGGGTTCTGGCTTTGTCGCAGTCGAGATTCCGTTTACGCCTCGTGCCAAACGGGTTCTAGAGCTGTCTTTAGAAGAAGCTCGTCAACTAGGCCACAACTATATCGGTACTGAGCATCTTTTGCTGGGTCTTATTCGGGAAGGTGAAGGGGTCGCAGCCAGGGTACTTGAAAATCTTGGTGTCGATCTTTCTAAAGTGCGCACTCAGGTCATTCGCATGTTGGGCGAAACGGCTGAAGTTTCCACTGGCGCTGGCCAGGGACGCACCAAAACGCCAACTCTAGATGAGTTCGGTGCCAATCTGACCCAGATGGCTGCTGAAGGGAAGTTAGATCCCGTTGTCGGTCGTCAAAAAGAAATTGAGCGGGTCATTCAGATCTTAGGCCGACGAACCAAAAACAATCCGGTACTCATTGGTGAACCCGGTGTCGGTAAAACGGCGATCGCAGAAGGCTTAGCCCAGCGTATTTCTAACGGCGATGTCCCCGACATTTTGGAAGAAAAGCGGGTAGTCACCTTAGACATTGGTTTGCTAGTAGCAGGTACCAAATACCGGGGTGAGTTCGAAGAACGCTTGAAGAAAATCATGGACGAAATCCGCTCTGCCGGAAACGTCATTCTGGTGATTGACGAAGTCCACACACTCATCGGCGCTGGCGCAGCAGAAGGTGCAATTGATGCAGCCAATATTTTGAAGCCCGCTCTGGCTCGGGGTGAACTTCAGTGTATTGGTGCAACCACGCTTGATGAGTATCGCAAGCACATTGAACGAGATGCGGCCTTAGAGCGTCGCTTCCAGCCTGTAATGGTGGGTGAGCCGACGGTTGAAGAAACCATCGAAATTCTGCATGGTTTGCGCGATCGCTACGAACAGCACCACAAGCTCAAGATTCTAGACGAAGCGCTAGATGCAGCCGCCAAGCTGTCCGATCGCTATATCTCTGATCGCTATTTACCAGACAAAGCCATTGACTTAATTGATGAAGCGGGTTCTCGAGTTCGCTTGATTAACTCTCAATTGCCGCCTGCTGCTAAAGAGCTAGATCGAGAACTGCGTCAGGTTCTCAAAGACAAAGACAACTCAGTTCGCTCTCAAGATTTTGATCGAGCTGGCGAACTGCGCGATCGGGAGATGGAAATCAAGGCCGAAATTCGGGCGATCGCTCAGTCCAAAAAGAGCGAAGAAACCGACGGTAACGACGATTCACCCGTCGTAGGCGAAGAAGACATTGCCCATATCGTCGCTTCTTGGACGGGTGTTCCGGTCAACAAACTGACCGAATCTGAGTCTGAAAAGCTGCTTCATATGGAAGACACGCTACACCAGCGTTTAGTCGGCCAAGACGAAGCTGTCAAGGCTATTTCGCGAGCCATTCGGCGCGCGCGTGTCGGCCTCAAAAATCCCAACCGTCCAATCGCTAGCTTTGTTTTTTCTGGCCCAACCGGGGTGGGTAAAACAGAATTGGCCAAATCTCTAGCCGCTTACTTCTTTGGCTCAGAAGATGCGATGATTCGCCTCGACATGTCTGAGTTTATGGAGCGCCATACAGTTTCTAAGCTAATTGGTTCCCCACCCGGCTATGTCGGCTACAACGAAGGAGGCCAGCTTACTGAAGCGGTTCGTCGTCGGCCTTATACAGTCGTTCTATTTGACGAAATTGAAAAGGCTCACCCCGACGTCTTCAATATGCTGTTGCAGATCTTAGAAGACGGTCGTCTGACTGATGCAAAAGGTCGCACCGTAGACTTCAAAAACACGCTGCTAATCATGACCTCCAACATCGGTTCTAAGGTGATTGAGAAAGGCGGCGGCGGTTTAGGCTTTGAATTCGAAGAAGATCATGCTGAGTCGCAGTACAACCGTATTCGCTCCTTGGTCAACGAAGAACTCAAGCAATACTTCCGGCCTGAGTTTCTCAACCGCCTTGACGAGATTATCGTCTTCCGCCAGTTAACCAAAGACGAAGTCAAAGAGATTTCTACCATCCTATTGAAAGAAGTCTTTGGTCGTCTGACTGAGCAAGGAATCACGCTTGAGGTGACTGAGAAGTTCAAAGATCGACTAGTCGATGAAGGCTACAACCCCAGCTACGGAGCTAGACCTTTACGGCGGGCGATTATGCGTCTCCTAGAAGACAGCTTGGCTGAAGAAATTCTCTCAGGCCGCATTCAAGAAGGCGATACCGCCATTGTCGATGTTGACGAAGACGGCAAAGTTCAGGTTCGCTTAGGTGAAAAGCGAGAACTGCTACCGCAAGGAGCCGAATAAGTCGCTTCTGATTTAAGCAGGTTATTGAAAGGTCGGTGGTTCACCGACCTTTTTTATGAGCCATGACGTTAAGTTTAGTAAACAGATATCACGGATTCTTGCTTTGCTTGACGCTGCAACTTGATAATTAGTAAAGCAATGGTTTAGAGCAGTTTTTGAGTGTGAACGGTCTCAAAAACTTATAAGTAAACGAAAAACCGTCTAAAGGCAGCTTTGGAGCATTACGGTAATGGGTTTGATACAGAAAATTTTTGGTAGTATTGCTGCATTTTTTAGCAGCTTACTGGGTGTAGTGGGCAAAGTTTTTGGTATTAACAAATCGGGTTATTTCTTAGAGCTAGATGACGAAGATAGTGGGTCTAACTCCCAGCCTGCGGCTCAGCGGCCGCAGAAGTCTGCTCAGTCTCAGCCGAAAGTAGAACCTACTGCTTTACAGGCTCAGGGCGTTGAGGTTTTTCCGGCTGAGGCTGAAGTAGCCACTAAAGCAGCGCTTGAATCTAATCAAGCCGCCGCTTCTCCTGAAAAGTTGGAAAAAGCCGCGAAACAGTCGGCCTCAACCTCTCAAGACTTAGCTAATGCTGGCGCTTTACCCCTAGCGGCAGCAGAAGCCAAAGGAAAATCGGTCGGATCTGAAATGACTTTTGCAACCGATTACCTGGTTAAACCAGAAGTTTCCAGCAGCCGTCGTCGCCCAGGCCCCAGCCTGACAACTTTTAGAAACATGGCAAAGACGGTTAAGACCCCTGCGGCATAAGCTTTAAACTTCTCTTTGAGCTACAAAAGCAGCCGTCTGGCTGCTTTTTGCTGGAAAAATTTGAAAGCAGCACATATAGCGGTAGTCACCAGCGTTAAGGCAACTCAATTGCTAAAAGTCGCTGATCAAAAAATTTTTATTCTGCCCTCCGCCTTCAGCCTTCTACCTTTAGCTCATACCACAGCTAGGAGTCACAGTTTTGCCCCCGCAGAAAATGCAGGCCGCTGTATAACTGAAAAGCGGCATCCCAGTTGCTAGGTTGGGTTCGCAACAAATCAAGATGGGTGGGAAAATCAGGCAGTAAGTCAATATACTCAAGCGCTCCTTCTGCAAACGGTAAAAAATCTGAGTGAATAGGGCAGGCAATCTGATTTTGAATAAACTGGCTTAATGTATTCCACCGGAGTCGAGTTGTGGTTTGTGCTTGGACGCGATCGCTGGCTTGATCCAGCGGACTGAGCGGATCACCAGGCTGAAACTGGTAGGTGCGATCGCAAAGCCGCAAAATTGACTGTCGCTGGTGCAAGTGCAGATCTAAGACGTGGGTGTAGTCCTGAGTTTTTTCTTTACGTTGCAGCTTACCCCAAGGGCCTAAATCGACCACTTGCTCAAAGATAGGCAGCAATCCAACAATACACTGGCTCACTTCTGACCAGTTAAAAGCAATGGTGCCCGTCTGGTCATTTGGATTTTGGCAAACAACCTTAACTTCCGGCTCAGTTGCCCGAAAGAAATCAACCCGAAAAACCTGACTACGGTTGATGTCGGCCAATTTAGCGCAAAAGGCAGAAGTATTGGCGGTTTGCAAAGCCTGCGTCCAATAGCGTAACTCTCCCATATTGCTCACCCGGTAGACTCGCCAGCTTTTGCTGGGTAGCTGCATCCGGGCTGTGTAAGCATCTATTTGCATGACCTGAGCCAAGCCTTGGGCTGCTGTTAGTCGCGCCTCCCCTCGAACAGGGTTTAACAACAGTAGCCCCAGTTCCTGGCTATCGGGGGCTGCTTTAGCCGTTGCCCGTGCCGCTTCTTGTTGAGCGGCCTGACGAAGGTTTAGTCGCTCAATCGCTTGTCGGGCTTGAGCCAGCACTTTGGGGTGTGACAGTTTTTGCAAAATTTGGCGATAAGTTTTGGTAGCAGCTTCTATTTGCCCCCGACCTTCCTGATACTGGCCGATGCAAAGTTTGAGCCAGGGATCGTGGGGGGATTGCTGCTGCCATTGCTGAATGAGTTGAGCAGCTCTGCGGTAATCTTCACTTTCAATCGCAGCCGTCACCACTTCTAACATGCCTTACTGCCTCTTCGACCCTTCGCCTGATTAATGTTCCTATTTTAGGCAGTTAAGTTTACAGGTATGGGTGGGCGATCGCCGCTTACCTGCGTAGCCACCAAGATAGGATATTTTGAGAGAGCGGTATACCGCTGATTGTTCTCATTCGGTCTGAATCTATGCCCCGTTTCCAACTCGATGAAGACGCTCCTATTTTGGTAGAGTTTTTGCCCACCGCGCCGATAGACAATCCGGCGGCTTTAGTGAGAACCGATCAGGTTGAACGCTCCGCCGAAGCCATCAATAGCGCGATGAACACCCTACGCAATATGGCTCAGCTCGTCGTTGAAACCCTAGACACGTTAGACGATCAGCCGTCTCAAGTCGAAGTAGAGTTTGGCTTAAAGTTAGATGCAGAGGGACAAGCCGCGATCGCTCGTTCAGCCGATTCTGCGATGCTCACGGTTCGCATGACTTGGGATCCCAGCTTACGTCCCAACCGCTGGCAGGCACCCACCGCTGAACAGTATGGCTACGACGACGAAGGCTACAGAGTAGGCGGTGAGTATCCTTATTCTGGCTATGGCTACGAGGACGACGAGGGCGACGACGAATGGTTTTAGGGATCTGCCAAGTCTAATAAATCGTTATCCTAGATGAGCTGGGTAAGAAACTTAGAAATTTACAAAATGACAGGCGAACAACATCCCATTCATGTCATTGGTGGCGGGCTAGCAGGCACCGAAGCCGCGTGGCAAATCGCCCAAGCGGGCTGTCCGGTCATTTTGCATGAAATGCGACCTCTGCGCCAAAGCCCAGCTCATCACAGCGAACAGTTAGCAGAATTAGTATGTAGCAACTCTTTTGGCGCTCAATCTAGCGATCGCGCGTCGGGTCTATTGCATGAAGAATTGCGTCAACTGGGTTCAATTGTAATCGCCAAAGCCGATCAGCACGCGGTACCTGCAGGCGGAGCTTTGGCAGTCGATCGCGCGGTGTTTAGTCAAGATCTAACGGCAACGCTAGCGCAGCATCCGCTTATCGAACTTAGCCGGGGAGAAGTTACGCATATTCCCCCCCAAGGAATTGTCGTTCTCACCACCGGGCCGTTAACCAGTCCAGCCCTCTCAGAAGACTTGCAGCGTCTGACAGGGCTGGAATATATGAGTTTTTTCGACGCTGCTAGCCCCATTGTCGTGGGCGAAAGCATCGATTTAGACACTGCCTTTAAAGCCTCTCGCTACGACAAAGGCGAAGCCGCTTATCTAAACTGCCCGATGAATCGAGAACAGTATTTACAATTTTGGCGATCGCTTTGTGAGGCAGAACAAGCACCCCTAAAAGATTTTGAACAAGAAACGGCCAAGTTTTTTGAGGGATGTTTACCCATTGAAGAAATGGCGCGTCGGGGCGAAGAGACAATGCGCTACGGGCCGCTCAAACCAGTCGGGTTATTTGATGCCCGCCTCGGTGACTTTCGCGATCCGGCCAATAAGGTCAAAAAGCCTTATGCCGTGGTGCAGCTTCGGCAAGAAGACAAAGCCGGACAGCTTTGGAATATGGTAGGCTTTCAAACCAACCTGCGCTGGGGCGAACAAAAGCGAGTGTTCCGGCTGATTCCTGGTTTGGCAACCGCCGAGTTTGTCCGCATGGGGGTGATGCACCGTAATACATTTATCAATGCCCCAGAATTACTGAATGCAGCGTTGCAGTTTAAGCCGCGATCGACCCTATTGGCGGCAGGACAATTGGTAGGGACTGAAGGGTATACTGCTGCTGCCTCAGGGGGTTGGCTAGCCGGAACCAATGCAGCCCGCTTAGCCCAAGGTCAGCCGCTGCTAGCCTTACCAGTAACGACCATGATGGGAGCTTTGTTTGACTTTATTAGCAGTGCTTCGCCCAAGCACTTTCAGCCCATGCCCCCCAACTTTGGCATTTTGCCTGCACTGCCCCAGCGCATTAAAAATAAGCAAGAAAGATACGGTCGCTACCGCGATCGCGCCCTCAGCGATTTAGCCACCTGGGCAAGAACCCATCACATTCGGCTGCAACCTTCTAAGCTGGTAGTGAGCGCGTGAGCAGTAATAGGGCAAAAAAACACTGCGCGATCGCGGCTATATCTTGTAAATCAAGCTGTTCAGAAGTTGCGGCGTTTCCATTTCGTATCCAGTAGAGTCTGGCTTAGCACCCGTAGCGGTTCAGAAGTTTCCCAGGTAAAAAGCGCAAAATCAATTGGGCCATAATAACGCTCAGCCTGCTCTGCCAAAGTGACTAAAAACGGATCGCGCAGATTGATGCGCTCCTGCAGGCGAATCGCCAGTAGAGGCAGTCCTCCCTGCCCTTCAGCAGGAATAATGCTCCACTCGCAACGGTCTAGCATGGACTGCACAGAGCTATCCAGCGAGGCTTTAAACTGTCTCAGGCGAGCAGACTTACGATAAAGCTCGCGAACTAAGGCGGAATCGGATGGTTGCATAAGGATTTTTCTTAAGAGCGTAAACCCTTCCCACAATGCCGTTGTTTACTAGAGTTTAGCTTTGATACTTCGACTGAGAGGTGAAATCTTTCTGTGAATATTCCCAAGGAGTATATTAAACTCGACCAATTCTTGAAACTGCAGCAAATTGTGCAATCTGGAGGCGAAGCAAAACTCTTGATTCGCAACGGGGAGATCAGCGTCAATGGCGAACCCGAAGTCCGTCGAGGCCGTAAACTTTATCCGGGCGATCGCGTGACGCTAGATAACCAGACCTTTGTAGTCACCGAACCCGACTTGTAGCAGTCATGTTCTCTTTTGCAGACATAAATTCTACAAATGATTCAATAGAAAGACGCAAAAATGGAAATAGGTCTTTAAAATTAAGAATCATTGCAACTTGGGGATATTCATGGGAAGTAACGTCGAAATTTATACCTGGAGTAGCTGCCCTTTTTGTATTCGAGCTAAAGCGCTGCTCGATCGCAAAGGAGTTAACTATACCGAATACAGCATTGACGGCGACGAAGCTGCCCGCAGCGAAATGGCCAAACGGGCCAGCGGACGCCGCTCAGTGCCCCAAATTTTTATCAATGACCAGCACATTGGCGGCTGTGATGACATTTACGCCCTCGATCGCCAGGGCAACCTAGACCCCTTACTCAAAGCCTCTGTGTAACTATCAACATAACCCTCAACCAGCGGCAGTTTAGCGCCTCTGAATGGGTTTCTTCTTGAGCACCGTTACCCCGTCTCTTTTAGGCATGAGCGTCTTTCAACAGCAGATTCAGCTCTCCACCCGTGGGCATGGGGACATGCAAGACATCACCCCTTTGGTTAGCCAAATTGTGACTCAATCAGGATTTGAGCGGGGGCTGGCCAATGTGTTCAACGTTGGTAGCACCGCCACTATTGGCACAATCGAGTTTGAACCAGGTCTGCAAAAAGACTTGCCAACCATTCTCGATCGGCTGATTCCCCCCAGTCGAGACTATGGCCACGAGCAAACTTGGCACGATGGTAACGGCCATTCTCATCTGCAAGCGTCCTGGATGGGGCCTTCACTTACGGTTCCCATTCGAGGGCACCGCTTGATCTTGGGTACTTGGCAGCAAATTTTTCATTTAGAATGTGATGTCAAACCGCGCCAGCGCACCCTTCAGGTGACGCTTTATGGTGAATAGCGAGACAGGGGCCGATAGAATTAATTGGGGGGGATCAGCCGATGTCTCGCTTAAGCGCTAGCTCCCCTTAGTGAGCGCCTACCCGCGCTGCTTTACTTGCTGAGGCTGGGTAGTGGCCGTTGTGATGATTATCTGAGTGACCGTTTTCACGACGAGGCTGCAACAGTCCGTAGCCACCGTGATTACGTTCGTAAATCACGTTGATTTCATTCGTTTCAATGTTATGAAACATATAGAAATCGTGATCGACTAGTTCCAGCTGTTCCAACGCCGCTTCAACTGTCATGGGTGGCATTGCAAAATATTTAGCCCGCACCACTTCGTCAGGTAATTGGGGGCTACGGCTGTGGAGTAATTCTGAAACGTCTGTACCGACTTCATCGGTTCTAGCAACGAGGGCATCGTTGGGCTTGACGGGCAAGTGGCTTTTTCCTTGCCTTTTTTCTTTATACTTACGGAGCTGACGGGTGATTTTGTTCGCGACTAGGTCAATGCTGGCATAGAGATTTTCGCTACTCTCTTCAGCGCGAACCACGGCTCCATTAACGTAAATAGTGACCTCAGCAGACTGGCGAGGATTTATCCGAGGGTTGCGGGCCACTGATAGATGTACGTCAACTTCGTTGGTCAAGGATTGAAAATGGTTAACCGCTTTTTCAATCTTTTGCTGTACGTACTCGCGGATAGCATCGGTGACCTCAATGTTCTTGCCCTGGATAACAAGTTTCATAAACAAGCCTCCCTATTCATTCGGCTCATGTTTTCACCCTAGCATCTTGTATTTTGCACGACAGTCTCCTTTAAGATCCTTTGCATGACGTGACGATTCTTGATTTAAAAGCGGTTGATATCAATCAAAATTTAAGCGATTTTTCGCTTGCTTTCAGCTATGCATTCATTGGCAAAGAACCAACATGAAGTTGCCTTATCATCCTGATTGGAGAGACTGTAAGCTATATCAGCCAGGGCTGGTTCCTTACCCAACAGCTTGGCAATGGCAGCAAGAATTAGTTGCCCAACGCTGTTGCGATCGCACGCTACCGGATGTTTTTCTCTTGCTTGAGCACCCTCCCGTTTACACGCTGGGTCGGGGTGCAGACTCAGGATTTCTTAAGTTTAATGCTGCTGAGTCGGCATCTGAAGTCTATCGGACTGAACGGGGTGGAGAAGTCACTTATCACTGTCCGGGGCAATTGGTTGGCTATCCGATTCTCAACCTGCGCTATTACAAAATGGACTTGCACTGGTATTTGCGCCAGTTGGAAGAACTACTTATTCGCGTTCTGGGGGGCTATGGATTGGCGGCTGAACGCATTCAAGGGCTGACGGGGGTATGGATAGAGGGGCGTAAGGTTGCCGCTATGGGCATTAAGGTGAGCCGCTGGATTACGATGCACGGTTTTGCTTTGAACGTCAGCCCTGATCTCAGCGGTTTTGAGCAGATTGTGCCGTGTGGTATCAGCGATCGCTTGGTAGGCAGCCTAGCGGAATTTTTACCCAGCATCCAGCTTAGCCAGGTTCAGCAAGATCTGATTAAAGTTTTTGCAGAGTTGTTTCAGGTGAACTTGCAGTGCCAAAAAGCCAGCCAGCTTTCTGAGCTGTCACTCCCGAAGGCACCTCTACCTTAAAGAGCCACAAACCGTTATTATAAGGCGATCGCCCGCCTTTTATCTAAAGTGCTGTCTATGAGAAAAAAAAGTGCCACGGGCTGGTTTATTTTAGACGTGATTTGGCTAACCTGGCGACGATTTCGCTATGACTGCCGCGCTATTCCAGCCAAAGCCTGGACGGTTTGGTGGCAAACGTTGTTAATCGGTTTGGGGATTACCGCAATTGTTAGCTATGGCATTACCCGCTTTGCTCAGGCAGCGCGTGAACCCTGGTTACAAGCCTGGGATGAGCAAATGCTACCGATTTTGGTGCAACATTTACCGCTAACATTTGCCCGGAGTATTACCTGGGAATCGCCGGGTAACTTGCTGGTGATGTTGCCGCTCGTCATTACCTTCGTTGCGGTTGCCGTTTGGCGATCGCGTCCGCTGATTGCAGCAACAGTCGTTGCCGCTTACGGGCTGCAGTTTGCTTTGGTGTGGATTGGCTGGGGACTTTGGAACCGCGATCGCCCTACATTGATTGCGGGAGGCATTGCCTCCCCTAGTCTTCATTCTTTCCCTTCAGGCCATACCACCCTAGTTTTTGCCGTCTATGGCTTGATGGCTTACTTCTTTTTGAGGGCAACTCGCAACTGGCTAGAGCGTCTATTTGGGTTTCTGTTTTTTCTCGTATTTGCCGGACTGGTTAGCAGCGCTCGCTTAGAAATTGGAGCGCACTGGCCGAGTGACATCATTGCTGGCTGCATCCTGGGTCTGCTTTGGCTCGTGGTTGTGGTTACAGCCCTGAACCGAGCAGAAACCTATACTTAAGCAAACTCAAGTAATCTGGCACTACGATTCGCTGGTCGCTTCCTCTAAAATACGGACGCCAACCACGCTGGTATAAAAATCATAGAGTTCGCCTTCTAGCTCGATTTGAGTACCAATCTTAACTTTGTTGTTGCCCAACACAGGGCCATTATTGGTGATCTGAGCATCCCCAACCAGGGTAATCAGCATATCAATGGTGTAATTTAGCTCAGGTCGCGGGTCGGGAAAAGCGGCCACTGAACCATCTGGTTGCGGGACTGCTGTACTGCGAGGTAATCGTTCAACCCTAGTAATGCCGACTTCACCATAGGGTTGATTACGGATGATGATGTTGGTCGTTTCAGCCGTTTCTAGAGTTTCAAATAGCTCGTCTGGGTTAGAAACCGTTAGCCCTCGCACCATGACATCAACCTCTACAGGCTTAGTTTCAACGCCCACTTGGGCGACCGAACCCGATGTGCCGGGGAAAAAGAAAATACCCACAACCACCATCAAAATAATTAAGGCAGCACCTATATCTAACAAGCTAACCTTGCCAAACAAGCGGCCTTTTGAGTCTAAGAAAGTCATGGTGAAAGCGCTCCACCCGGTTTGTCCGGGAAAGATAAGATCACTGTCGAAGAAAATATGCAGCAGTTAGTATTTAAGCATAGGGGTTAGCAACTTAACCCGCCAACTTCTCGTCACTCTACTTAGCGGGTATCGTTTTAGACATTCGCCGTTTAAACGCTCGCTGCTACAAACGCTGTCATTGGTACCTAATCATCATGCAATTGACTGTTATAGCCAAAATCAAAAAGTATGTGGGGCACCGCTGGCTATACGGCTTAATGGCTACAGTCACGGCTTTTGGCATTACGATCGCAACGCCCCAAGCAAGTCAGGCGGGCTTATTTGACATTCTCTTCAACGGCATTCAGTATATTCAGCTTTCTAATATGTCTGACCGTCAAGAGGTCAATCTCGGTCAGCAAATTGACGCCCAACTCAGACGGCAAGGGTTGCGGGTTTACTCCGATAATTCTGCTGTCGATAACTATGTGGATGCAATTGGTGCCCGACTGGTACCGCATAGCGATCGCCCCAATATTCCCTTCAACTTTCAAGTCGTGCGAGACAACAGCGTTAACGCTTTTGCGACCGTAGGCGGGCAGGTTTATATCCACGAGGGGCTAATTCGAGAAGCTGACAATGAAGCCGAGCTAGCAGGGGTCATTGCTCACGAAATTGGCCACATTACAGGGCGTCACGCTATTGAGCAGATGAAGCAGGTAGCGATTCAGCGAGGCATTTTAGGAGCCATTGGAGCCGACCAGCAGTTACTGGTTAATATTGGCGTTGAACTAGCGCTTAACTTACCCAATAGCCGCGCGGATGAACGCGATGCCGATCGCCGTGGTTTTGACACGATGGGACAGGCAGGCTACGACCAACGCGGTCTACGAGATTTTATGCAAAAGCTAGCCGCTAGTGGTTCACCACCAGAATTTCTCAGTACTCACCCCAACCCGTCCAATCGCGTGCAGTATCTAAGTGAGTGGCTTAATGAAGAAGCCACACCAACGGCTACCGCCGGGATGGACAGTTCGGCTTACCAAGCGCAAGTACGCCAACTGCTGTAAAACCGAGGCAAGCGATCGCTGTCGTTTTCTGTTTGGGGGCGTGAGCAATGCTGCCTCAGCTCAACCAAGAATATGGCGGCGATAAGCTTGAATTCCCCAGAAAGCCAAGTCTTCGTTCACGCTGAGTCGCTCCGATAAATCGGGTCTGATTTTCTTGAGATACAGCGAAAGGATGGGGCTATCTCCACCTGTAAGCAACGCTTGCCCCTGAGGATATCGTCGCCACCAGTCAGTTAGATAATCTTGCACCCCTGCCATTTGAGTATAAAAAACGCCGCTGCGCATCGCTTCCGCAGTGTCAAAGGCCCATCGCTGGGGCGGAATCACTTCCCAGCGATCGATGTTAGGCAAGGCAGCAGTGCCAGTGGCCAACGCCTGCATTTGTAGCTTTAATCCGGGCAAGATCGCCCCCCCTAAAAACTGATGCTGGTTACCTGCCGTAAAAGTGAGGGCAGTACCAGCGTCAATGACCAAAGCGGGCCAACCATACTGTTCTCCAGCACCCACTAAGGCCAAGATGCGGTCGATCCCAAGCGTGGCATATAAATTTTTGATCCAGAGGCGATCGCGTTCTACCAGTTGCAACCCCCTATAGGCTTGCCAGAGCTGTAGCTGAGCCGGAACAACGGAAGCCAGCCAAAGCTTGATAGGCTGAGAAGCTGAGCGCTCTAAATCCGGAACTGGAGCAAACGTAATCTGACGCCAAGCGGCAGAGTCAAAACGGTGATGAATTAAGGTCGCCACGTCATGGGCATTGAGATATCTCGTATGCCAGGTAGCTTGCAAACTTTCTTGGGCAAATACGCCCCAGTGCAAACGCGTATTGCCAATTATTAGCGCTAACCAGGCACTGGAATCAGCCATACGACGCGCCTTGCCCTCATCGGCGTGTAGCCTGCCAATTATGGCATTGATGCCAGAATAGCACTCTTTAAAAAACTAAGGTTCAGCCATTGCTGACTGAACCTAAATACAATTGGTTGACAAAACTCTAAAGACAGTCCTTCGTTCGATAGCTTTGCTACAAAAATCAGAGAAAACAATCAATACAGATAACTTCCAAAACGACAATTTTTGCCCACATAGCGCAACCTAAACAGGTAAGCAGTGACTTTTCAAGTATTTAGAAAGAGTCCTTATTTTCGCTAAGATAAGCAGGTTAACTTTGTTGTAGAGATTGAGCATCAGCCTTAAATCAGAACCAATCTGCGTTAGACTGATTTATTTATTCAGTTGTCTTTTCTTACTAACCAAGCTATCACAATGCTCCAACTATTCAAGCCCTTGTTTACTGAAGTTTACGTGTCTTGATAGTTCTTGGTCATCCAGCCAACCAACTTTGTGAAGTAGCCCGCAGCCACAGCCATTTCAGCGCTAGCGCCTGCATTGTTGAGTTTGCTGCCGGATTCGCTGTTGCAGTTCGGGCGTCATCCCCAGACTAGCCGATTGATAAAGGCGATCAAACTCTCGCTGAAAGTGGGCAGCCACAGTGGGATTGCGAATAATCAATAGATTTTCATCGTTAGTCTGATTGGCCGCTTTGCTCCAGTTTTGGGAACCCACAATTACAGTGTGTTTGTCTAACACGGCAAATTTGTGGTGTAGCTTATCGCCCTGAGGCAGCGCTGACGTGCCAACGGTTAAGATGGGCGATCGCCAGGGTTGATTCCTAGCCTCATATCGGCAGCGGTGGTCAGGCAAAGCAACCCCCAGCATATCGAGAGCTTCACTGTAGCTGCGGTACAAGAATTCGTCATCAATAAGTGAACGAATCTGAAAACCGGACACCGATTTTTGCGCTAGCTGATCGACAATGCCTTGCTCTGAAAAGACAAATAAAGCCATATCGACGCTTTGGGTCGCGTTGCCGATAGTTTTGCTAATCAGACCATTAACACTAGCTGGCCAGCCCTGGCTAGGAGACGTGGGTGAAAATTGTACGGTGACAGTTGAACCCGGAACTTGGCTTTGCTTGGCAGGTCGATAGGGCTTTTGCAAACCAAACAGGCTATCTGGCTGTCCTTGAGGGCCGTCGCCCCACATTAACTCAAATTCTTCGGTAAAGCGCTGCGCTAATTCGGGGTTTTGAATCCGCAAAAGCGCATTGGCGTTGCCTCGCGTTTCAGGCGCTAACATATCGCCGTGAACGCCGCTGAGCGTCCAGTTCACTGACCCTGTCAAGACGATACGCTGGTCAATCACGGCAAATTTGTGATGCATCAAGCCGCTACCTTTTGAACCGTCTGCGGTGTCATCTAAAACCGGAATGGCCGCTTTTTGCAGGATGGTATAAGCATCTCGCTCTTCAATTTCTGCTGGCTCAATGCGACCATTGCCGTTAACATCGATCAGCGCCATCGAGGCTTCCACTTTTTGGCGATCGCGATCGGCTAAACCCGCCGGATTTTTAGCATAAAAAGGACGGCTATACTTATTGTCGAAAATTACCCGCACTCGTACACCCGCCTGAGCGCGATCGCGCAGCATTTTAGCTACATTCGGCAAATTTAGCTCATGAACAGCAATATCAATCGAAGTGTTTGCTTGAGCCAGAGTCTTAATAATTTCTTGCTCTAAGTCATCGCCATGACGTTTAATCCGGCGATAAGGATCGCTGTAGACACTAGCTTGAGAATGATTAAAGTAAACCTGAATGTAAGGATCTTGAGGCAGGGGCGACAATAACGGCGAAACGGCTGAACCTGAGCGCCAGGTATTCAAACCCAAAAATACCAGCAAGCCCAGCCCAAATAGAAGCGCCCATCGCCAGCGACAAAAAGAGAAGCGATGCACCATGAAAAAGAGAAAAAACGACTCTCTTAGTCAGCCCAAGACAGATTTTTAGCTAACACCCAATCGCAAGTTCTTGAGACTTCAAGTTTACAGTAAAGATCGCTCCTTTAGGGTTATTGTCAGCCACTTCAATTGTACCGGACTGGGCTTCAACAGCCATTTTGCAAAAAGCAAGTCCTAAACCAGTTTGATGCACATCTCGAATCACCGTACCAATTTCATACTTTTCAAAAATGCATTGTTTCAAATCGTCTTTAATACCAAGTCCTTGATCAATCACCTTGATTTGAATCGTATTTTTTTCGGGATAGTCTACAACGATATGAACAATGCTATGTTCAGGGGAAAACTTCAGGGCGTTAGAAATCAGGTTTTCTAAAACGCGACGAGTTAAATTGGCATCTAAATATAATGTTTGCGGTTCAGGAAAATGGGTCAAAATCTGAATTTTTCGCTGCAAAGCGATCGCTTCAAATCGAGCTGAAACTTTGCTGACTAGCTGATTAAAATTGATCGGTTCGGGTGTGATCATCAGCTTTCCCGATTCTAGCTTCGCCATCACCAGCAGACTATTAACTAAAGACTCAAGCTGCTGGGCTGAGGCCATAATCTGCTCAGTTTTTTCTAATTGTTTGGGGGTCAGTGGCGTCATTTGCAAAATGCCAGCGGCCAGCAAAATGCCTGTGAGCGGATTGCGTAAATCATGAACCACCATATCTGACATATCCTGACGCAGCTTCATTGTGGCTTTGAGCGCGTCGTATTGCTGCTTGATCCGCAACATTGAGCGAACTCTGGCTCTCAGTTCTAAACCATTGATGGGCTTGCTGATAAAGTCATCGGCTCCGGCTTCTAAACAGCGAACTAAATCTTCTTTAGAGTCGAGCGCCGTCACAATAATGACTGGAATGTGCTGCCATTCGGCATGAGTTTTGATTTGGTGGCAAACTTCAATCCCACTCAAACCGGGCATCATAACATCGAGCAAAATCAAATCAGGCTTTAGCCGATCGAGGCGGTTGAGGGCTGTTGCCCCACTATGGGCATAGTTGAGCTGATAGCCATCTTGAAATAGCAAAATTTCGATTACGTCGAAGTTATCAGCTTCATCGTCAACAACCAAAATACAGGGTTGTGAAACCATGAGTTGCTACCTACTCAGTAATCCACGGATAGTGTGGACTAAATGACGCAGGCTAACAGGCTTAGTCAGATAAGCAGCGGCTCCTGCGGCTAAACAGCGATCGCGATCGCCTGTCATTGCTAGCGCTGTCAGCGCCACAATCGGCACCTGGCGTAAAGCGGATTGTTGCCGAATTTGCTGTATAGCAGTCAACCCATCCATTTCAGGCATTTGAATATCCATCAAAATCAAATCAGGTTTCTGTTCTACCGCTAAGCGGACTGCCTCCACTCCATTTTTTGCTAATAATAAACGGTATCCCTGGCAGCTTAGATAGTCAGCAATGGTTTCAATATTGGCTTCGTTGTCGTCAGCAATTAAGACTAGCGGTTGGCGTTGATCCGAATCTGGCGTAGACGCGGCAGCATGAGCAGCCAGAACTCTCTGGCTAGCTATTGCGGTAGACTGACTAGCGGTTAAAACCTGTGAATCTCGGTAGGGTAGCCTGACAGTAAAGCGACTCCCTTTAGCGACCTCACTTTCAACCTCAACCGTACCGCCATGTAACTCACTAAGGCGGCGCACTAAGGCTAACCCTAGCCCAGTGCCCTGATGCTGACGGCTAAGGCTGCTGTCAATTTGCACAAAAGCGGCAAACAGCTTACTCATATTTTCAGGGGCAATACCAATCCCGGTATCGCTAACAACAAACAGAATTTCTGGTGATTCTACCCGGACAGCTAGCTCTACTTGTCCGCCATCAGGCGTAAACTTGACGGCGTTGCTGAGCAGATTAATTAATACCTGACGTAAGCGGCGCTCATCTACTTCAATTAGCGCCACAGTGTCCGGCACAGAAACACAGAGCTGAATTCTTTTGCGGTTGGCTTGCTGACGAATGAAAGCTAAGCTGCTGTTGCAAAGGTGGAAAACGTCGGTTAAGCACACCTGCAACTCTAGCTTGCCTGCCTCAGCTTTAGAGAGGTCGAGAATATCGTTAATCAGCTCCAGTAAATGTTGACCGCTACGCTCAATTGTGGCTAGTGAGTTGTGTTGTTTTGCAGTCAGGGGGCCGTAAACCTGATCTTTGAGTCCTTCAGAAAGACCCAAAATGGCATTGAGCGGGGTTCGTAGCTCGTGGCTGATGTTAGCTAAAAATTCGTCTTTGAGGCGAGTGGCTCTGGCGAGTTCAGCATTAGTGGTCGTCAGCCGCTCATTGGCTTGGCGTAAAGCGACCTCACTTTGCTTAAGGGCGGCTTCCGCTTGTTTGCGAGCAGTAATTACCTCTGTAAAGATGATAATGCCGCCGATCGCACCTTGGGCGTCATACCAGGGGTGAACTTCCCACCGTAGCCAGTCAATGGAACCATCAAAACGAGGAAAAGGATCTTCTTCGCAGGTTTCTATTGCCCCCGCTAAGCAGCGCTGATGAATCTCCTTCCAAGCTTGAGGCGTATCGGGAAACACCTGATAGTGAGAAAGACCTATTACATCGCGATCGCCCAAGCCATAATCTAAGAGCCAGCGAGCGCTAACGGCTAGATAATGCATTTGGCGATCGAACATAGCCACAGCCGCTGGGGCATGTTCAACAAAAAGCCGGAATTTGGCCTCACTTTCAGCCAGTTCGGCGGTTCGCTGCACTACCCGCGCCTCTAGGTCTTGGTTGACTCGCTGTAGCAGTTCTTCTGCGTGTTTACGGGCTGTAATGTCAAGGGTAATGCCGTACCAGATAATACTGCCGTCTGCTTCTAGGTAGGGAATTGCCCGTGAAGTCACCCACTTTAGCGGTTTGTTCGGGATCACAACTCGGTGTTCGACCTCAAAGAAGGTGAGGTGTTTGGCTGAGTCTTCAATCGCGCTGAGCAGTCGCGAGCGATCTTCAGGCGGAATCCTATCTGCAATCACCTGGGTATTCGCCTGCACCTGAGCCAGCGACACCTCATAAATTTCTGCCACCCCTTGACTCATATAGAGTAAGCTTTGTTCGCCTGTCGGCGATCGCCGATACTGATAGACGGCACCGGGAATAGCATTGGTCAGACAGCGCAGCCTAAATTCTTCGGCTTGTAGCTCGGCCTCAACTCGCTTGCGATCGCTGACATCCGTAGCAATCATCACGGCACTTTCGACTCTTTGGTTCTGCCAAACAGGTGCGATTCGGGTTTGGTAAAAAGCTATGTCGCCCTCGAAGGTGTAGCCAGGAGCTTCAAAGCTAACAGTTTTGCCATGTTCAAAGACAGCCGCCAAACTTTCTTGATAAAGCGGTTCAACCGAAGTAGGTACATAATCGCTGAGATCGTCTCCTGTGAGTTGTGGCAGCGACTCTGAAGTACCACGGCGATTGGCAAACAAAATTTTGCCAGCTCGATTGAGCATCAATATCTGGCTAGGAGCGTTATCAACAATTGAACGTAGCCTTGATTCTGATTCAGCTCGCGACGCTTCAGCCAGCTCACGTTCGCGTAGTTCATTTTGTGATTGCTGGTACAGTTCAGACTGTTGAATCGCGATCGCCACTTGGGTCGAAAGCTGCTTCAGTAGCTCGGTTTCATAAACATGCCAGGTTCTCGGCTGATAACACATCTGCGCGGTTAGCAATCCCCAAAGGCGGCTATCCTGCAAAATCGGCACAATCAACGTGGCGCGAACCCCCATCGATGCCAGCAATTGCACATAGCAGGTGGAAAGTTTGCTGGCGTAGATATCGGCAGTCTGTTGAATTCGCCCTTGGCAATAATCTTCAACCAGGTTTTCGCCAAAATGAGGATCGATACAGGTCAGATTAAGCAACGATTGGCAATTTGGCTTGATGGCCTCAGCCACCACACAGCCACGCCAATCAGGAGCAAATCGATAAATCAACAGGCGATCGCAGTCTAAAAATTGCTGGACTTCGCTAACTGTCGTATCCAAAATTTGCTGCAAATCCAGGGTGCTGCGAATGTGAGCAGACGTTTGCGCTAACAGGCGATCGCAGTCTGCTTGTTGCTTTAGCGCCTCAGTCCGCAGAGACACCTGCCGCTGTAGCTCTATATTCTGACTTTGCAGCAGCTCAATTTTTTCTGCCTCTAGCTGAGAAATCCGCTGCTTCAGAACATCGACGAGCTTGTAAGCTTCAATCGGATCAAGCGCTTGCAACAGCGTAGTTTGGGTAATAATGCCCAATAGCTCACCATAGTCGCCAACAACAGCGATCCGCTGAACTCGCCGCTCCTGCATCAGTAAATGAGCCGCCCAAAGAGAATCTTTGGGTTTCAAGGCAAAAACAGGGGAACTCATGACAGCCCCAACCTGGATCTGATGAACGTCAAGACCAATGGCCTGAAATTGAACAATGTCTCGCTCCGTAACAATGCCCACAGGCCGCTCAATCTCCACCCCAGTACCAGCAGCTTCGTTTGCTATCGTTTGCTTCTCAACAATCACAACGCAGCTAACGCCATGAGTGGCCATTAGCTCAGTTACTTGAAAAACCGTATCTGTAACGGCGGCACCAATAACCTGTCGAGGCATCAACTCAGAAATGAGTCTGAGCCGCAGCAAATCGGCAGGTTGCAATAGCTGCCGTAAACTTTCATGCGTTAGTAGCCCCACCAATTGCCCTGCCTCATCCACAATCGGCAAATGGCGAATACGTCGTTCTCGAAATAGATTGAGCGCTACAAAAATGTTGGTAAATTCAGACTGCTTTAACGCAATGACCGAACACGTCATTACATCAGCGACCGTAATGGCGCTGGTAATTTGCGCTTTAGCCGTCAGGCGAATAATATCGCGCTCTGTCAAAATTCCAACTAACTGCCCTTGGCTCACCACACAAAGACAGCTAGCCCGACTTTCGGCTGCCAGATGATCATCAAAGGGGTCAGTGTTGCCTGCCAGTAAATGACAGCGACTGCGGGCATTGCTCATAGACACGATTGCCTCTAGCAATGGCAGGTCAGGCTCGACGACAAGCACATTTTGGAGAATAGCTTTATTTAGCTCGGCAAGCATAGCGCTAGTATCACGACGTGAAGCGGTAGTCTGAATATTTAAAGGGGTTGAGGACAAATTGCAGCCGAGTGGTTCTAAACCTCAAAAAGCCGTCTTTTATAGATTCACTTAAGACAACAACACCTTCTCTAACAGCTTTCCCGCTAACCTGACATTTTCGCGGCAGAATTTGAGAAAGTTTAGCCGTTTCTATTGTTGTTTCGCGACCCTCTTAGCCAGCATGCAGATTTTACCAAAAGTGAATTCTTGGTTGATGAACCGTTGGGTTACGCCAGCTTATAGCGGTTGGGTCTTGCTGGGATTGACTCTATTTTTCTTTGGTGCTGCCACCAACACCCTAGCTGGCTGGCTTTATGTCATTAGCGGCGTTATGCTAGCGCTGCTGGCGATCGCAGCGGTGTTGCCCCCCCGGCTTTTGCGAGGTTTGCAAATCCAGCGTCAGCCAATTCGGCCTGTTAGCGTTGGCGAACCGCTCAAGCTAGCACTCAGCTTATCGAATGCCACCCCGCGAGCCAAGGGCATGCTGCAAATTTGCGATCGCCTCCCCCCGGCCTTAGGCGGAACGAAAACTCAAGCGATCGCCTTGCTCAAAGCTAAAGAAACCTATCACTGGCAATTTGACTGTTTAGCGCAGCAGCGAGGTATTTACCGCTGGCAGCGTGTGCAACTGCGCACAGCCGCACCTTTCGGTCTGTTTTGGTGTCACCGCGATCGCTGGGCAAAAGCAACAGCAGTGGTTTATCCCACAGTGCTGCCCCTGTCTCAGTGTCCCTTGATCGATCAGCGCTTGGGGACAGCTCAGCAGCAAACCTGGTCAGGCGATCGCCGCTATCAAGATGCGACTGAAGGAGTTACCCGATCTCTGCGCCCTTACCGCTGGGGTGATCCAACCCGGTTAATTCACTGGCGTACCAGCGCCCGCTATGGCGAACTGCGGGTACGAGAACTAGAACACTTTACCCAGGCTCAAGCAGTCACGCTTTGTCTCGATAGCGCTTCCAACTGGCAAACTGAAAACTTTGAGCAAGCGGTCGTTGCTGTGGCCTCGCTCTACTGCTACGGACTCCAGCAAGGAGCAGCGATCGCACTTTGGACGGCTAAAACTGGCATCCTGCATAAAAAAACCGCCATTCTTACGGCTTTGGCAGCGGTTAACCCCCAAGAAGCCGCCGTTCAGCCGTTACCACGCAGTTCGCTCATCTGGTTTAGCGAAGCAGCGATCGCCCAGCCGTTGCCCTCAGATAGCAGTTGGATACGCTGGCCAACACCCACGCCTAGCCCGCTGCGGCAAACCGAAAGCGCCTATGTGTATCCGTCTGTCTCAATTAACCCCAATTTGCCGCTAGCCCCACAATTGCAAAACACGCCAACCCTTATTTCAGCCACCCCTCGCTAAAGGCACAAGGCAAAAAGAAAACGGTGCTGTCAACAGTTTTTAGCCATTAAAGGGTCTCACTCAAGCTACAGGCTGGGTTCTCAAGCCCTCCCAAAGAAAAGGGGTGTACAGTTTTCACTGCACACCCGCTCCTACTCCAGCTACAGCACAACTTTTGACTAAGCTATTTGATGCATTTCATCTTCTAGCTGTCTAACCAAAACTTCATTGCCTTTAGCACGAGCTACCTCTAGCCGATGCATCAGACTACGACGGATATTTTCTTGATGAGTTTGAGCAGCTTCCCGCAGCAGCTCTCGCCGCGCTTGAGCCATCGGATTGGTTCGCTGCGAAAAACCGGATAACTTAGCGAAAATAGATTCTGCTGGGGTATTGACCGCTTCTACCTGCCCTTTAGCGTTAGTCTGGTAGGCAACTCCTCTATAATTGAGGGTTGCTACAGGCTGAGGAATGGGAATGTGCCGAACATAGCTGTAAGTTAGAGGCCGTCCTCGATACTGACAAACGATGTCGCTTTCCGTTACCTCTAAAGCAGGAGGGTTGTAATCGTATTCAACGCCGCGATAACACAATTTCATAAATTTGTCTCCAGAGATGTTAGCTCCCAATTTTGAGAAATTGAGATGCGTTCCTTCGGGCTAACTCCCTACTTCCGTCTTTCCTGCCCCCCGCAAACGCAACTTAAGGATCAGGAAGATGAACGATTTGTTATTTCTGTATTCAATTATACTATTTTCCTCTTTTGTCAACAAGCCATGAGTTTTTTCTTTACCACCCACTAAAGCCTTGTGGTACAAAGCTTTGGCCGTTTTTGGGCTTCTGCAAACAAAGCTTTTCACAAAAATTCACTTCATTTATAGCGATAGCCTCTAGAGTTGCAACGCTCAAATCTAGCGGTTAGCCATTGCCATATTTTTGGCAACGAGCAACTCAGTCGCCCATCCAAAGGAAAAACCAGTCTGGCTGATCGAAGCGATCGCCAGGAGATTATCGTTTATGCTGGAGAAGCACAGGTTTACGTAACTTAATCTTTTAGCGAATCAGCTTACAGCTTCATGAAATGCATTATTCATCGTCGGGCACAATTTTCAGCCAGTCATCGATACTGGTTGCCCGAATTGAGTGAGGCAGATAACCAAAAGCAATTTGGGCTATGTGCTAAAGCACCAGGGCATGGTCATAACTATGTCTTGTATGTTTCGATGGCCGGAGAGCTAGACGCCTATGGTATGGTGCTCAACCTATCTGACGTCAAACACATTATTAAACGAGAAGTCACCAGTCAGCTCGACTTTGCCTATCTCAACGATGTCTGGCCAGAATTTCAGGCAACTTTACCCACCACCGAGCAAATTGCCCGCACAATTTGGCAGCGCTTAGCCCCCTATTTACCCATTACCAATATCCAACTCTTTGAACATCCCGAACTTTGGGCCGACTACCAGGGAAATGACATGGAAGCATATCTCACCATCAGCACTCACTTCAGCGCCGCCCATCGGCTAGCCCACCCTCAACTCAGCTATGAGGAAAACTGCGAAATCTATGGTAAGTGCGCCCGTCCGCATGGTCACGGTCACAACTACCATCTAGAAGTAACGGTTCGGGGTGAAATTGACGCCCGCACTGGCATGATTGCCGATTTGGTTCAACTCCAGAGCCTGATCGACCAGTATGTCGTTGAACCCTTTGACCATACCTTTCTCAACAAAGACATTGCTTATTTTGCTGAGGTGGTTCCGACAGCAGAAAATATTGCCGTCCACATTCGCGACCTGCTGCAAGCTCCCATTGGCAAAACCGGAGCCGCCCTACACAAAATTAAACTGATCGAAAGCCCTAACAATTCCGCTGAGGTGTATTGTGGTGTGCCTGAAACATCGCATACCCCTACAACACAGAGCCAGCCAGAGTTAGCCACTGTTTAAGAGCCGTCATACACTTGGCTCAATCAGCACCTGAGGTGAGCGCTAGCGGCTAGCGACGCTTTTCATCGCCGCCTACTCGACCGCTTTACACTCAGGTTGCGCTGGCTTCGACCTCGCTGAACCAAAGCGATCGCCTAGCTTGGTTTATTGAGAAGTCGTCACCACTCGCTTACGTAAAGATTCGGCTCGGCGCTTGGCAGTTGGGTTGTTGGGTTCATGTTTGAGAGCCGCTTCATAAGCTTCCAACGCTTGCGTGGTGAGCTGCTTCTGTTCGTAGCTGTGGCCTAAATTGTTGAGGGCGGTGACGTAGTTGGGAGCAATTTTGAGGGCGTCTTTGTAGTGACGAATTGCCAAGTCGTACTGTTCTTGAGCAAAGTAAGTAAACCCTAGAGCGTTGTACACAATAGCTGCATTTTCCGCTTCTTCCTCAGTTGACAAGTTTTTGAGAGCTTGCTGGAGATAAAGCGCTGCTTGCGTGTACAGTTTTTTGTCTAAGAGCAGACTCCCTAATTCGTAGTATTCCTGGGCAGTGCCTTTTTCTTTGGTGAGTTTGTTTTGCAAGCGAGATAAGGTGGTTTCGATGCGGCGTGTTCTTAGCACTTGGCGCAGCACAAAAAAGGCAGCAACCCCTAACAGCACCAACAAAACTGATAAATAAACAAGTAAAAAATTGCTGTTCTCCATGCCAGCCCTATTTCCGTTAAAGCGCGGTTTTCATGTCTGCAACTATCTTGACACGGGATTGCACGCGATATCAGGATGGCACCTTTAGACATGCTGAATCCTCAAGCAGGCTGGTTCGCGGCAAGCCCCAATAGTCAATTCTTTCGTCTAGCCAGCCTTGATCGCACCAGCGCCCTAAAGCTCCGTTGACCAATTGCCTCAACCCATTAAACTGCGTGCCCTTGGGCATAACGGCAGCTAAAGGTTCACTTGAGATAGCCACTGGTAGCAAGTGATAGTCAGGCTGTTCTTGCACCCAGCCCGTGAGAACAGAGATATCTCCGGCAAAAGCGACGGCTTGTTCTTGCTGCAATAGCGCTAGCCCCTGCTGGTAAGAGGCGACAGCGACTAAACGCGAGGTTGGCAAAATATAGCGTAGGGCGCTAACGGCACTAGAGCCATCTAAAGCGGCGATCGCCTGACGCTGCAAATCTTCTAGCGATTGAATTTCAGGCCGACGCGTTACAAAGCTGGTGCCATCAAAATAATAAGGTGAACTAAAGCTCACCACCCGCGATCGCGCTTCAGTTACCGTCACGGCAGCAATCACCAAATCAACCCGATCTTCTAACACAGCCGGAAGGCGATCCAAATTAGTCACAGGTTGCAAAACCAGGGCATTCGGATCGGCAAAAATCTCTTCGGCTAAGCGGCGGGCAAGGTCAATTTCAAAACCCACAATTTCTCCCTCTGGGTTGAGAAACCCCAAAGGTTGCAGATTATCTTTCACGCCGACGACTAAATAACCACGAGCTTGAATTTCGCTAAGCTCAGCGGCAAAAGCGGGAGCACCCAACAGTACCCCCGCTACCATTCCAAAGCTAAAAATTGTCTTGAACATATCAAGACCTGTGAGCTAACAGCAATCAACCCGATCTAAACGCAAACGTTTAGCTCAGACCAACCCAGCCAAGTGACTACAGCTATGATTGAGTCGCTAGCTCGACCACACGGCTAAAGCTACTTGGATCTAAAACCGCCATTTGCGCTAGCATCTTGCGGTTAATCTGGATGTCAGCTTTCTTGAGCTGTCCCATCAGTTGGCTGTAGCTGACGCCGTTTTGACGCGCAGCCGCGTTGATACGGGTAATCCACAGACGGCGAAAATCACGCTTGCGGTTGCGGCGATCGCGATAAGCATATCGCAACGCTTTCATCACCTGCTGATTAGCCGTGCGGAACAGCTTCGAGTGAGAGCCTCGAAATCCCTTAGCTAGCTTTAATACTTTTTTGCGGCGCTTACGAGCTACATTGCCGCGCTTCACACGTGCCATTTATCAAGCTTCCTTAACAGCTTCAAATTCAACCCAATTACTCAAACTTCAACAAACTCGGCATTTACAGCCCATTTGCAGCCGATGAATCTGCCTACAAATAAGGCAGCATCATTTCTACATTTTCGGCATCAGCCTCATGCACGACCGTTTTCTGAGACAGTCGATTTTTACGAGCTGTTGACTTATGCTCTAGCAAGTGGTTCTTAAACGCTTTGCGGCGCATGATTTTACCACTTCCGCTGCGGCGAAAGCGCTTGGCCGCTGCTCGACGAGTTTTTAGCTTTGGCATGTTCTACTTAAAATTCGACACAGTCTTAAATAATACTACTTGTAAACCCATCTGTACAACCCTCTTGTAAACGGCAGCGCTCATAAAGCTTGAGTTTTTTGAGTCCTTTAGTTTCTGCGCTTGAATTGTCGGCCACGAGGTTTTTGGGGTTGCGTTAGCTTGCAGATTGAATTTATCGACTAGCTTTTAAGGAGGAAGTTTTGTGAGACTTGTGTTACTAGGAGGGCCAGGAGCAGGTAAAGGCACACAAGCCCAGCTACTTCAAAAGACTTGGCAAATTTCCTGGATTTCAACGGGAGATCTTCTGCGCCAAGAAATTGGAGCGGGGACAGATCTAGGGGATCAGGTGAAGGCTACCGTTGAGCGGGGAGAACTGGTCGCAGACGAAACCATGATTACCCTGATGCGACAACGGCTTCAGCAACCCGATGCCATTGCTGGCTGGCTGCTAGATGGCTACCCGCGAACAGCATTTCAAGCTGAAGAGCTTGATTTTTTGCTAGATGATATCGGCCAAAAACTAGACCGGGCAATTTGGCTAGAAGTGCCACAAACAGTGCTGATGGCGCGATCGCTGGAGCGATCACGCTCAGACGACCATCCCGATGCGATCGCGCGGCGAATTGAGCTATTTTATCAACAAACCCTGCCCATGCTGGACTACTACGACTATCGCCAAAAACTATTGCGAATTGATGGCGATCAACCTCCCGAACAGGTTTGGCAAAGCTTGCAACAAGCACTTAACCCGTAAAATCAAACTAGCAACCCTTTAAACCTACTATTGCTTTTATGCCTCCCCGCTGGCCCCGCCAACCCGACCGCAAAAACGATCTGGCCTACCGCAAACTAGACGACCGTATGAACTTTGCCGTTCATGTAGCGGCTTTTATAGCCGTCAACTCAGGGCTATGGTTTTTCCATCAGGTCAATCCCCTCTGGGTGCCCTGGGTGCAATGGATCACAGCAATTTGGGGAGTCGGTTTGATCGGCCATGCCGCCTATATTTTCGGCTTAGCAGATTATTCCGATCCGGCAGCTTAGCGAGTTCTCTATTTGCTGACAAATTTGCCAATTTTTCTGTATTAGCGACAACAAGCCGCTATTTTGGCAGCAAAATATCTTTCTCTAAGCGGATCTAAAGTATTTCGCTGCTTTTTAAGATGCAGTTAAGTTATTGAGGCAGGCCAAACATGGCTTATTCCAACCCATCAGAAGCGATCGAAGCACTAGCCGCCGACATTGGCGAACAAATTTACTTAGACGTCGCTAAGTGGCACCTTTACTTGGGCGACGCTAAGCTACACACGCCGCTAGCAGAAAAGCTTTATCCCCTGCTGAAAGACAATCAGCTAGCCGAAGAGAAAGTTTTAGACATTCTCCGCCATACGCCTATCAAACTCGGCGGTGGCCGTCGCGAAGTCTCCATGATTGATTTGTTGCCGATGCAGTGTCAGGTTAACCTGATTGACTTGCTAGAAGACTATCAGCGCAAACTTTAAAGACTCAGAAAAGGTTAGGCATCTGAACCTGGCCACTCAGCCATTAGCTTGGGCAGTCCTTAAACCCCTAGTCGCCCCCAAATACTCACACTTCGCTCGTAGCTTCGTTTTTCTAAAGCTGCGGGCTTATTTAGTGCGGGCAAAAAAATCCCAAAATACGTTACACTAAGCTAAGAAATGTTGCAAATCTTAATTTGTTGCGATAGAGAAAATTGAGGAAGTGTAATGACGGGTTTCATCCGAGGACTTTTTGGCAAAGGTAAGAAAAGTGAGGCGCAGGTTCCCCCTAAGCCAGCTAAGCAAGAAAAAGCTTTCTTTTTAGACAGCGACCAGGCCAAAACCTTTGGCGACATTGACTACATGCGCTCAGCCAAAACTGTTAAGCGCACGTTTGCCAAGAAAAAAGGGAGTATAGGCGAATTAGAAAGCATTCGCCAGATTTCGGCTCTTAGCAGCGTTGACTTTGCTGAAAATGGCCAGCCAGTCGTTAAAGTGCCTCAAGTTGGCAAACCGCAGCCACAAATGACGACGGAAATGATCACTCAGTCAGCTCAGCCACAGCGACGCCAGCCTGACGACAGTATGGATATGTTTCGCAATATGGCGCGTAATCTCAAGAAAAAGTAGTCGCTTGGCTTAAAAGCAAAGCGTTCTAGCCGATAGACCTTACTACCTAAGCTAGAACGCTTTACCTTTAGGCTTTTTTAGCAGCAGGGCTGACGTCAGCTTCACTGAAATCGCCCGCCAGGTTGCAGCCATCGACCCATTAAACAATTGAAGTTATGGCTGATCGTGCCTTCGCTGCCCCAAAACTAGACTTGTGACAAGGCGGGAATTTGAGCCGTTTCAAATCGGCCTTCTTTTTGAGCCATAAACAGCATTAAGTCTACAATCCGGCTAGAATAGCCCCACTCGTTGTCGTACCAGGCAACCACCTTAAAGAAATTAGCGTTGAGTTCAATGCCCGCACCCGCATCGAAAATGCTAGAGCGAGGGTCGCCTTGAAAATCGGTCGAAACGACCGGGTCTTCGGTGTAGCCTAAGATGCCTGCTAGGTGGGTTTCGGCAGCTTGCTTCATGGCTTCGCAGATAGCGGCGTAGCTGGTTGATTGTGCCGTTTTGAAGGTGAGATCTACCACTGAGACATCAGGGGTAGGTACCCTAAAGGCCATGCCAGTGAGTTTGCCTTTTAGCTCTGGCAAAACCAGGGCAACGGCTTTGGCTGCTCCTGTAGAAGCCGGAATGATGTTTTGTCCTGCTCCGCGTCCACCCCGTAAGTCTTTTTTGCTGGGGCCGTCTACCGTGGGTTGAGTTGCGGTTGAAGCATGTACCGTCGTCATTAGCCCTTCTAGCAGACCAAAGTTGTCGTTGATGACTTTGGCAATGGGTGCTAGACCGTTGGTTGTGCAACTGGCGTTAGACACAATGCGATCGCTTTCTGGATCAAAGGCTTCGTGGTTAACCCCCATAAGCAAAGTCGGTACCTGCTTGGGATCTTTAGTCGGAGCCGAAATAATCACGCGCTTAGCGCCTGCTTCTAGGTGCTTGGCTGCCCCTTCATAAGTGGTGAACAACCCTGTCGCTTCAACCACATAATCAACCCCTAGCTGTTGCCAGGGAAGTTCTGCCGGATTGCGAACAGCACTACACGGAATCAACTGGCCGTTGACGACAATCCCTTCATCGCAAGCGCTGACTTCACCCGCAAAGCGCCCGTGGGTAGAGTCATATTTCAGCAGGTAGGCCAGATTTTCCGGCGGAACTAAATCGTTGATGCCGACAAACTCGATATTGGGATGGCGAATTCCGGCTCGTAAAACCAGGCGGCCAATGCGGCCAAAGCCATTGATAGCAATTTTTAGAGTTGTCATAGCTGGAAGCTCATACCAGATAAACTGTTGTTCCTGTTTATCGAGAAGTTGGCCGATAGGAGTGGGGATCTCCGCATTTTTTTAGACTTTGGATCTTTTTCTGTTGCGAAGTAGTTACAAAGTCAGGAAGCCCTTACACTATTGCGCCCCACAGCCGCCACCGATGCCACTGCCGCCAAAGGCGAAGTACCAAAGCCCTTAGCCGACGATCTGAGCTTGCAAAAAGATTAGCTGGCTGTGCCAGGTGAGCGTTTGGTTTAAGAGTTGCTGCTTAAAGACGGCTTGCACGGTGGCCATTTCGGCAGCCGAAAGCCAAGGGCGCAGGCGATCGCTGTAACTGGGTCTTGCCTTTGAGCCGGGTTGAAACCAGCGCTGTAACATAGGGGCTGAAAGATAAAGTTCGATTGGGGCAGGCAAAATTTCGGTTGTGGCTTTGAGTCCTACCCGTTTACAGGCTTCTATTAAATCGGCTTGCAGCGTTGCTAAATCCGGTTCGTTTTGATAAAGGGCTGTTTCGGCAGCAGCTAACGCTTGATACAGTTCGGGGGCAAGCCCTGCCGGGGTCAATAACTGGTAGAGGCGCTGTCCGGCCTGGGGTAAGTTGTCTACTAAAACTAAGCGCCCCTCCGGTGCAAGCCACTGAACAACTTGTGGCAAAAAGTGAGCGCGATCGCTGAGATGCGCCCAAACATTGCGGCCAATGATGCGATCGAACGTGAGCGCGGGTTGAGACAGGGCAGCGAAAGGCGCAGACGGCTGAGCCAATAGAACAGTGGGTCGGGTTAAGTCGGGCAGGGCTTGCCCCTGTTCTTGCAGCGCCTCGGCATCAGCCGCTTTATAAGCCAAAGCATAAACGCCCCCTTCAGGCGCTTGACGCAGTGCCTCCCAGGTGAGCAAGCCACTAGCAGCGTTGAGATCTAAAACGAGGTGATGCCGTTGCAGTTGAGCCAGTTCAAACAGGCGATCGCGCACCTGAGCCAACCGTTCACCCGCCTGCGCCAAGCTGCGCTGTAGCCAGCGATCGGGCAGCAAATCAGGTGGGCTATAGGTGAGCATTTCGGGTAGTTCGGCTCCTGTTAAAGCCGCTAGCTGCGCTTCACGCCGTCGGCTGACCTGAGTTTGCAGGGTGCCTTCGTAGCCCTGGTTAGACGGCTGATAAAAAACTTGCCCCTGCAAGCTCGTGGGCAAATATTGCTGCGCGACCCAGTGATCGCGATACGCATGGGGATAGAGATAGCCCTGACCATGACCCAAACCTTTTTTATCTCGGCTGGCATCGCGCATTGGGTTGGGCACTGCTGGCTGTTGCGCCTGTTCCACCGTAGCCAGCGCATCAAAAAAGCCCATAACGCTGTTTGACTTAGGCGCTGTCGCCAAATAAAGCGTCGCTTGCGCCAGCGGATAGCGCCCTTCTGGCATCCCCACGCGATCGAAAGCCATAGCACAACTGCTCACCACCGTAATCGCCTGAGGATCAGCCAAGCCAACATCTTCACTGGCTAGAATCAGCAAACGGCGAAAAATAAAGCGCGGATCTTCTCCGGCATAAACCATCTGCGCCAACCAGTAAAGAGCCGCATCGGCGTCTGAGCCGCGCACGCTTTTGATAAAAGCGCTGATCGTGTCAAAGTGGGCATCGCCTTCTTTGTCGTAAAGTACGGCTCGCTGCTGAATGGAGTCTTCAGCCACGGCAAGGGTAACGTGAATTTTGCCATCGGTATCGGCAGGTGTGGTTTCAACCGCCAGTTCTAAAGCGTTGAGCAAAGTGCGGGCATCGCCATTGGCTACATTCACCAGATGATCCAGAGCCTCTGGCTCAAGCACAACAGATTTATGACCATAACCGCGATCGCGATCGCTCAGCGCCTGTGCCGCCACTTGTTTGAGGTCAGCCGTCGTTAGAGGCTTGAGCTGAAAAATGCGCGAACGACTGACCAAAGCTTTGTTCACTTCAAAAAACGGGTTTTCAGTCGTCGCCCCAATTAAAATCACCGTGCCGTTTTCTACCCAAGGCAGCAAAGCATCTTGCTGGGCTTTGTTAAAGCGATGCACCTCGTCAACAAACAAAATGGTGCGCTGGCTATACTGGCCGCGCTTAGCCTGAGCCAGCGCGATCGCCTCGCGAATTTCTTTCACCCCTGAAAGCACCGCATTAATAGCAATAAAGTGAGCCTGGGTAGTATTGGCAATAACGCGGGCTAGCGTGGTTTTGCCCGTGCCCGGTGGCCCATAAAAAATTAGCGAAGCAAGCTGATCGGCTTGGACGGCTCGCCGCAGCAACCGCCCCGGCCCAATAATGGCATCTTGGCCGACAAATTCATCTAGCGATCGCGGTCGCATCCGCGCCGCCAGCGGTGCCTCTTGTTCAATCAACTGCTGACGATGCTGGTCAAACAAATCCATAAGCCAAGATCCTCAGAGAACGTTTGAAAAGATATCTGCTGCGTAGCAAAGCGGTTTAGATCCCCCTAAATCCCCCTTAAAAAAGGGGACTTCCCAGCCAATTCCTACCTTTTTAAGGGGGGCTAGGGGAGATCGATGAGTGTCTAAAATCACCACCATTGGCTTTTCAAACACCTTCTCAAGGGGCGCTTTTTCACTATAGTCACGCGTCCACACCTGCGAATCGGCGTAGGGTTAGGGACGGTGCCGAGTTGCCGTCAACAACCAAGCACATCAAACAAACGCCCAATTTTTTAATTGGCGCTGCCCAGCAAACCCAGCTACAGCAGTAGCCACCAACGATGAAACGCTTCAATGGCAGCAAACCGCCAGCAGCAAAACTTCCGGCTGCCCTCTGCTCTTTGCCTTCTGCCTTTCGCTATAACGCCCAGCCTTTAGCCAACGCTGCGATCGCGCTCAACACCCCCCCAAAAACCGTTCATGCTGCCGCTGCTTTTAGCGATTAAGCAGTCAGCTTTCTCTGCAAAAATTGCTTGCGTCTAGCCCCTGGATGGGGTAGATTTTTGAGCTATAGCTGTGTATGTGCAGCTTACTGTTCTACCCAAAAATTTGGTCGAGCGGTGCCGAAAGTTGCGGCAACAACATTTCGACACCTGACCCCTTCGACAGAATCAGGCTGTCTCGGAGGCTAGAGTAATTATTACTCAGGCCGTCCCGTACTGCTATGTCTGGGGCGGCCAGATTTTTGGGATTTCCTACCCGATTCTTGGAGGAATCCCAAAATGCTGTTTTATATCAACCCAACCCTCCCGGATGTGCGCCATCTGGGAGAAGCCGAACCCGTACGGCTGAATTTTCCGCGCCTACAGCCAGAGCGAGAGCGCTTGCGCCATCTCATTATGGGTTCACCCGAAGGCGTACGCGAAGCGGTCAATACCTTGCACAGGCTGAACTATGCCGATCAGGGCTTGTGGAATCAGTTACTCACAATTCCACCCTCTGGCATTTTGCTCACGCCGGAGCAGGGGGAGGTGTTTACCTACCTGCTGCGCTATCGATCGCTGAGTTAACCATAAGGCTAAGAGGATATTTGAAAAGATATCTGCGGCGTAGCAAAACGGTTTAGATCCCCCTAAATCCCCCTTAAAAAAGGAGACTTCCGAGCCGCTCCCCCCCTTAAAAAGGGGGGCTAGGGGGGATCAATAAGTGCCTAAAATCACCACCATTGACTTTTCAAACACCCTCTGAGATGACACGATGGCTCAGTTTGAATAGGTAGCTAAAAGCATATTTGAAAAGATATTTGCGGCGTAGCAACACGGTTTAGATCCCCCTAAATCCCCCTTTTTAAGGGGAACTTTTAACCTGCTTTTTTAAGAGAAACAGAGGGGGAGTGGAAAAGGCGGTTACAACAAAGCCATCGTTTTCGGTTTCTCTATAAACAACAACTAACCACTTTCCCAACTTGATTTCTCGAATAGCCATCAGTGCGCCTTCACTGCCAAAATGAAGTGGCTATGTCGGTCATAAAATTTTCATACCGATCGGGCTAGGTAGGATGATTAATTGAAGGCGATCGCCATAATGTTACAAAAGAATTTGCTTGCAAGTTTCAATAACAAACGCAATCGGTTTTTCTAAAATTGCTTGAGCAGATTTCATAAGGCTTTACTTGATATTTATTGTTTAGTCGTTCTTTAATAACTGCTGAAACTGCTCATCATCTCGAATCGCATCAAAGTCTGAATCGGTTTTAGCCATTTCTCGGTATTTAAAATCAAGCTCGATCGCTTGACTTAAAAATTTGATCGCTAGCTCAACTTTCTCCTGTAAACCATAAGCGCAAGCTTTGTTGTACGTTACGTTGGCATTATTTGGCTTAATGGTCAGGGCTTGGTCATAGGCGGCGATCGCTTCCTCATAGCGTCCTAATTTACGTAA
>NZ_JBQLZL010000008.1:0-8421 GCF_052168255.1 Almyronema sp.
CATGAAACTCAACGCCGATCTGAATCAAAGAGCAGTTGTCTTTAGCGAAGAACTTCCTTGGCTGGATGCTCCAATGCCCGGTGTTCAGCGTCGCATGTTGGAGCGCGATGGCGAAGAAGTTGCTCGCGCAACCACGGTCGTCCGCTATGCGCCCGGTAGTTATTTTTCTGCCCATACCCACGATGGTGGTGAAGAATACTTGGTTTTGGAGGGAGTCTTCTCCGATGAAAAAGGGGACTTCGGTCAAGGAACCTATGTTCGTAACCCGGTGGGTTCTAGTCATACACCCTATAGCCAAGTGGGAGCAACTATTTTGGTCAAACTGCGGCAGATGGCTCCCCCCGATCAATCTCAGGTAACCATCGATACGAATCAGGCAGAATGGCTGCCCGGTTTGGTTCCGGGTTTACAGGTGTTACCGCTTCATGCCTACGGGACTGAACAGATTGCGCTGGTAAAGTGGGCTACGGGGACTCATTTTCAGTCGCATCGTCACTGGGGGGGTGAAGAGATCTTTGTCATTGCCGGGATATTTACCGATGAATACGGTGTCTATCCCAAAGGCACTTGGCTGCGAAATCCACCCGGTAGTGTACACGCGCCCTTTAGCGAAGAAGGTTGTGTCATCTACGTCAAAACGGGACATCTCTAAAATATGGATGATCAACAGGCTCAGGACGCTGCCAATACTTATACGAACGTAGTAGCTGATTAATTTCCTAGAAGGGCTGCTAGCTGGTTTTGGTTTCCCACAGAGAAACCCTGCTGGCGGCTTGAGATTGGCTACAGGGCGCAGGCAACTGATAGAGCTTAAGATTCACTTGTCAGTTCTGCAGCGATAGCGTCGATGTTTTGCTCCAACAAAGCCGGAATTGCCGCTACGGGTAAGTAGTCGGCATACCAAGTGTTCATATGCTCGACAATTTGCGCTTTTTCGTCAGTAGAAATTTGTCGGTCGTCGGCTAGGCGATCGCGCACCAACTGGCGAAACAGCGCTAAATACTCCAACTGATCGCGAATTAGCACATCTTTTGACCCCGGTTCACCGTGGCCAGGATAAATCAGGTCAGCATCGGGGAATCGACTCGAAAGTGATTCCAGTTGTGCGACCCAAGCAGTTGTGTGCTGAGTCAGCAGAAATGGCGTTTTGCTGTTGTTCACCAGGTCACCCGAAAACAGCGTTCGGGTTTCGGGCAGGTAGAGCATCGTCATCACAGCGGCTTCGTTGGGTGCCAGTTGATGTATCTGGAATTCAATGCCAGCAATGGTTAGAATATCTCCCTCTTCAATCAATTCAGTCGGTACGGCCACCTGATTGGGAAACTCATCGCCCAGCGTTTCTCGTGACAGCGCCACCAGCCCGTTCGCATCCGTCTCAATGGTTTTGAGGGTGATGGGTGAGCCGTAAATAGGAGCCTCTGGTGCATAATCTGCGAAGACCCGCAGTCCGGTGAAATGATCGGGATGGGGATGGGTCAGGAAAATAGCCGTAATCGGCTTTTGGGTAGCTTTGATGGAAACCAGAGCGGCTTGGGCTTCTGAAAGGGTTCGCTGCCCATCAATGACGATAATTTCGTTGGCCGTTTCAATCCAGTAGGTGTTGACCGCTCCCGCTCCAGGGGAGAAGTATTGATGAATGGTGAACTCAGGGGTTGCCGCCTGTGCGGTGAGAGGCAAAAGCGTACAGGCTAGCACAATCACAATGATTAGCCAAAGTTGTTGAAACAGTCGCCCTGGAGGTGCTAGACCGCCCGGAGCATTCCATCTAGCATCCACCCTTCCAAGCAGTCGATTGCTCATCTTCTTTTCCTTGGCTCAAGCGCAATAATTCATTCAAACAGCGGAGCAACGTCGGTATAGAACCGAACGGACGTAACCAAGCCTGCTTCGTTGCGGTCTGTAAATGCCACGGCTCGAAGCGTGACGGATTTCCCATCGTGGCGAGTGTAGTGATTGAATGCTTCAAGCACGAAGGCAGAATCACTGCCATAGATATTCAGCAAATCGTGTTCAAGACTGGCGAAAGACTGCCAGTAGTCGGTGAGAAATTGAGCGATCGCCTCCTTACCCTGAACGGGCGGGTTATTGTTGGAGATCATCTCGCAGCTCTCTGCCAAAAAGCGGCTATAGGCTTCAACATCCTGAGTATCAACCGCTTCTAAGTAGGTGAGATACCACTGGTAGGTTTCCGGCGAAAGCTGATTAATTCTGAGCTGATCGGTTTTCATCGCTTGTCCTTGTTCACCCCAATATCGGGTTGATCCAAACGCTTCTCAGTTTCGCCAAAAAGTTGTTTGACCTCATCGCCATTGCTGACGTTGGCCGGAATTGCAATCGCCTTCCCGCCCATCTTTTCAAGGTCTTTAACCACAGCATCAGCTTTCGCCTGACGGCTTGCATAATGAACTGCGATCGCCGCTCCCTCTCTAGCCAACCGCAAACAGGTAGCCGATCCAAGCCCACCTGAACCACCTGTGATAATTGCCACTTTCCCTGCTAAAGACTTCATTTTTCTACCTGAATAAGCTCGTCGTAGACGTGGGACTCGTTGGCAATAATCGCGGCGCTAAATTCAGGTGTGTGCATCGCCTGAAATTTGGGGGTTGTGCGCATGGCTTGCAGGTCGGCTTCGCTTTCCCACAGGGCGATCGCAGTGACTCGGGTACCGTCACGACTCTTGAGCACCTGTCCCGAAATAAATCCCGGTTGGGGTTTGACGGCTTCGGTATACACCTGCGAAATGTTGTGAAATGCCCGGTCTTGAGATTCGGGCTGAACGGTAAATACGTTGACAAAAGTAATCATGGTGAAGTTACGCCTTTTTAGAAGCGGTAAAGAACGTAGCAATCTTCCGCATCAAACCGACTGACAGCCAGGATGCGATCGCGGTAAAACCAATCGTTCGGATCGCTCGATCGTATGGGAAAAGACATTTTTTTTCGCGACTAAACGTGGACTGTGATTTCCTGAGCCAACCCGCGTACCGAACCAGAAAAAGGGTTTTGCTTAATGCTTAAACAAAAATCGCACACCAATTTGGTTCTCACATCTGTCTGGCTGTAGAGGGTTCAGCGACGTCCTCTCTCTTGCAGCAGAGCAGCCCATCTGCTCAAAAGGGCAAGGTTTTACGCAACTGCAAGGTCACCTAAACAATGCCGCCATTGGCGCGGATGTGTTGTCCCGTAATCCAGCGGCCATCGCTTGAAACCAGCATGGCGACGACATCGGCAATATCGGCAGGTTGACCCAAGCGACCCAGCGGCGTTTGGGCAATCAGTTGATTGGTAGCTTCCTCATCCAGCACCAGACCATCGGTATCGGTAACACCGGGGGAAACGGTGTTGACAGTGATGCCTCGTTCTCCCAATTCCTTGGCTAAACAGGCGCTAAACTGTTCGATCGCCGCTTTGCATCCGGCATAGGCACCCCCAGCCGGAATCGCCATCACCGTACCGCTGGTAGAAGTGCTGACAATCCGTCCGCCATCGGCTAAATGCTGGATCGCCGCTTGCAGTGTGAAATAGACGCCCCGCGTGATGTCGAACATGCTGTCGTATTCTGCCAGCGTCATTAAAGCGGTTGGCTTGAAGATGTTCTTCCCAGCGGCGTTGTTGACCAAAATGTCTACCTTGGCGTATTGCTTTAATGCTGCTTGAAACATCGCTTTGATGCTGTCCATGTCCTTGACGTTGACCTGCAAAGCCATCGCTTCGGATCCTGAACTTTTGATCGTTTCGACCACCTGATCGGCTTCATCCTGGTTGCTGTGGTAGGTAACAACAACGGTTGCGCCGTCTCGACCCAGTCGTTCAGCGATCGCTCGGCCAATGCCCCGCGAAGACCCGGTGACAATGGCAACTTTGCCCTGGAGGGTTTTCATTATTTATTTCGTCCTGGGAAAAACTTTAGGTTCTTTCAAAATAAAAGGGGGGCGCTCTGTTTGAGAAGTACTTACTTTTTAGTAAGTGAAGAAACTTGCGATCGCAGAGGCATCCCATTCATGGCCGAACAAACCCAGGGAACCGATTTTGTGCAAACCACCCTCAAAGTATTGGGGGGCAAGTGGAAGATCTTGATCCTGTGGCATCTCAAAGATGAGCCGCGCCGTTTTAATGCACTGAAACGCTTAATGCCAGAGATTTCTGAGAAGGTGTTGATTCAGCAACTGCGAGAACTTGAAAGCGACGGTCTGGTTAGCCGCAAGCAGTATGCTAAAGTGCCACCCCACGTAGAGTATGCCTTTACTCGTTACGGCCAAAGCTTGGAGCCTGTCCTACAAACACTCTGCCACTGGGGCGAAACCCATCTACAACGACTTAGCAACAAAACCTGAACGGCGCGGCTCATCAAACCTTCTCTGTTAGCGCATCTAGATCGTACGGATAGAGTCTGATTTTTCAAACGGCTGGCCTCTTGATTAGATTGACTAGTTGCAGAAAAGGGTGAATTCAAGCTCGTTAGACTGCCACATAAACCCCAGCGGCGATCATTAAAGTTTCTGCCCCACGGTTGACTCTTTTGAGCGGGCGATCGCTGGGGAGAGCTTGATACCTTTGTAACGCTCGGTCATGTCTCATTCCTGTAGTCGGACTACACGGCTGCTATTGCCTTCGGCGAAGACGCCTTAGCCCAAGCAATAGCCCTGAACGATGCCCCCAAACAAAATACCGTGATGCAATCTTAAGTCAGGCTTATTTAGAGATCGATCAATTTGGCATGGGGAGGGGGCTGACACTCGGAGGTGACCAAAATTAGACCTAAAGCGACTAAAAGGACAAGATTCTTAGCCGCTTGAATCCGCCCCATCACCTTCTGATGCAATCGTTGCATCTCCTCCAAACTCAAAAAACACTCAAACACACTCTCCTGCACCCGTCGCCCATAGCCCTCCAAAAACTTGGCCAGCTTCGTGCGCCGTCGATTGTCCGCAATGTCATATACCCCTAAAGTCAGCATTCCACCTACCTTCTACGTCAACCGCCGAAACGTTTCGTAGGACACCGCTTCCAACCCCCTTTTGAATCAAGCTCAGATTCAAGTGATCTATTGATAAAAAATCCCAATAGTGACACGCTAAATAGGTACAAAAATTGTTGAGTATTGAAGATGTCAGCCTCTACTTGGAAGAATATGCCCGTCCTAAAATCGGTCAGGAAGAGATGCCCAACCTAGAGCTTCAGAAAATACTACGGAACTACAGTTAAATATCAGTTGCCTTACTCTGCTGGTGGGTTCCATCCTGCCTTTACTTTGCTCAGATTGGCTTTCACTCACTTACCATGATGCTCGATACCGCCACTCAAATCGCTCTCACCGCTCGCAAGCTCACTTTGGCCTACGACAGCAAAGTCATCATTCGAGAGCTAGATCTGGCAATTCCCCAGGGTCAGATTACGACGCTAGTGGGGCCAAATGGCTGTGGCAAGTCTACTTTGCTTCGGGGGATGGCTCGTCTGTTAAAACCCAAAGGCGGGACAGTTTATTTAGAAGGGGAGGCGATCGCCCACCTCCCGACAAAAGAATTGGCGAAGCGGCTCGGTATTTTGCCTCAAAGTCCTGCTGCCCCAGAAGGGTTAACAGTATGGGAACTGGTGGCTCAGGGGCGCTACCCGCACCAAAACTGGCTACAGCAGTGGTCAAAGGAAGACGAGCTAAAAGTAGAAGCAGCGATCGCCACCACTCACCTACACGAGTTTGCCAACCGTCCCCTCGACACCCTCTCCGGCGGTCAGCGGCAGCGAGCCTGGATCGCTATGACCCTGGCTCAAGATACCGAAATTTTGCTGCTTGATGAGCCAACGACCTATCTAGACCTGGCGCATCAGATTGAAGTGCTAGATCTGCTTTACCATCTCAATCGCTCTGCAGGCCGCACCATCGTTATGGTGCTGCACGATTTAAACATGGCCTGCCGCTATAGCCACCATCTGATTGCACTGCGAGACGGCCAGATCAAGGCTCAGGGACTGCCCGCTGAGATCGTGACAGCAGAGATGGTGCAGCAGGTATTTGCGCTACAGAGCCGCATCATTTTAGATCCAGTCTCTCAGACGCCGCTTTGTCTGCCGATCAGTCAAACGATTAAAAACAGATAGCGCTTAGGTTGGGCACGCCGTAAAACAAGCAGCCCCTCAGTTTCGCTGCGATTTTGAAGCTGGCCTCGAACTTGGCGAGATTGCGGCATCCGCAGCGGCTAAAGCAGTTTGCTCAGATGAGTTTGCTCAAACGACAGCCGCAGCAGCAGGTGAAGACAGACTAAATATTAGCGCGAGAGCAAAATGCCTGGTTTCGACCGTACCGTATTAGCGTTGGGCTTAGTCAGCCTCCTGAGCGATTGTGCCAGCAAGATGGTGTATCCGGTGACGCCGCTTTTTCTAACCACAGTGCTAGGAGTGCCCGTCTCGACAGTCGGCCTAATTGAGGGCATTGCCGAAAGTACGGCTAGCGTTCTAAAGCTGTATTCAGGCTGGCTGTCGGATCAAGCAGGGCGGCGAAAGCCGTTTGCAGGAATCGGCTATGGATTGGGAGCGCTTTCCAAGCTTTTGCTAGCGGGTTCGATGGGGTGGGCACATGTGTTAGGTGCCCGACTTGTAGATCGCATGGGGAAAGGACTGCGGGCGGCTCCTAGAGATGCTCTGATTGCCGAAAATTGCCGCCTCGATCAGCGAGGACGAGCATTTGGTCTGCACCATAGCTTAGAGACGGTCGGTGAGATTGTAGGGCCGCTGCTCGGTTTTTGGTTTCTTTGGCAGTTTCCAGAAAACTATCGAGGCGTGTTTGCGATCGCGTTTATTCCAGCCTGTCTGGGGGTGCTGGTGCTGCTGTTTCAAGTCAAAGAAGCGCCATTGCCCCATCAAAGCCAGCGATCGCAGCCCCAGTTTACCCTGCAAGGTCTAGCGCCCGCCTATCGTCGCTTTTTGCTAGTGGTGGGCTTGTTTGGCTTGGGCAACTCATCAGATGCCTTCTTGCTGTTGCGTGCCCAAGCTTTAGGCTTTGCTGGCAACCAAGTCCTCTTACTCTACGCTGTGTTCAACTTAGTCGAAGTGTCTTTAGGATTAGCTGTCGGCAACCTGTCAGATCGCATCGGACGACGGCTGCTATTAGCCAGTGGCTACCTGGTCTTTGCACTGGTCTATCTAGGCTTTGCCTTCGTGTCTGATGCAGCCTTGATCTGGCCTTTGTTTATGCTGTATGGCTTGTACGCTACTCTGACGCGAGGTCTGCAAAAAGCCTTGGTCGCTGACCTCGTCCACCCTCAAAAACGAGGAGCCGAAACGGGGACGTTTTACCTAGTTACGGGGCTGGTCGCTTTGCCCGCCAGTCTGATAGCAGGCTGGCTTTATACCCAGCTTGGAGCTGCCGTGCCGTTCTCGCTGAGTGCTGTACTCGCCGCGATCGCGGCGCTGCTTCTTGTGGCGGTGCCGCCAAGTTCCTAAGTTTGACATGGCGGGCTTAATGAGGTTTAATCTCAACAGCGCTAATGAGACTAAATATCATTAGGCGTCTCGGGTCTGCTCAATTTAGGCTTGGGGTTTATTCTGCAAGCCTTTCTTGACCACATCACCAACAAGCCGTACGGCAAAGAAGTATGGGGTTAGGTTTGAGGGCGCTAACGGATTGGCGATCGCTGTTTTGATCCCAGCTTTGGGCTGTCGCTGCTGTTATTTTCCCTGGCGGCGATCGCTCTAAGGGTTGAGCGCTCAATTAGAGATTTTCGACCAGGGCATCACGAAGCTTTGCAACAAGGAAATGCAGTATATGCGCGTCATAGATAACGAACCGGAAGAGGAACTGTCGATTAATATTGTGCCGATGATTGATGTCATCTTCGCAATTTTGGCCTTCTTTATTTTGTCTACTTTGTTTCTTACCCAAGCCGAGGGGTTGCCAGTTGACCTGCCCAATGCTGAAACGTCAGAAACCCAGCAGCAGGCAGATTTTACGGTCACTATAGAGGCTTCCGGGGATATGTTTTTGAATAAAGAACCCATTGACATCAGGGCGCTGAGAGCCGCCATCGACGAGCAGTTACAGTCCGGCCAGTCGGCTTTGGTGACCGTGCAGGCTGATGAGCGGGTCTATCATGGCCAGGTAATTGAGGTCATGGACGTGCTGCGATCGCTTGAAGGGGTACAGTTGGGCATTGCCACTGAGTCTGGATCTGCTGACGCAGAGCAGCCATGAAGCCGTTATATCAATTCTCGATTTTGGATTTTCGATTTTGAATTGACCAGTCTTGGCTCTGCATAGTTTCGTCATTTTCATCTGTACCTTTCTTTTGAAGAAGCGGTATTACTCAGCAGCCAGGGCGATCGCCCTCCATCGGCAGGTCAGGCATCACCATAGCTGCTGGAGAATGACTTATATCAATTCTCGATTTTGGATTTTCGATTTTGAATTGACCAGTCTTGGCTCTGCATA
>NZ_JBQLZL010000009.1:0-6297 GCF_052168255.1 Almyronema sp.
GGGTACGGGTTCACCCAACCGCCCGCTACCTTTGAAAGCATTACCTTTGAGAACGTTAAGTTAGAAACAGACTTAACGTTCTACGAGGTTTGCCCATGCGTGCAATGCTGCTAGAGGCTCCCGGTCAACCCCTACGACAGGCGGATGTTCCCAAACCAACGCCACAAGCCCACCAGGTTTTACTAAAAGTGCAAGCTTGCGGCATTTGTCGGACAGATTTGCACATTGTTGACGGCGAACTCAGCCAGCCAAAGCTACCGCTGATTTTGGGGCACCAGATTGTGGGTACGGTGGTTGAGCGAGGCGATGGCGCTAGTCAATTTGCCGTGGGTCAGCGAGTCGGCGTTCCCTGGCTGGGGCAGACCTGTCAGCATTGCCGCTATTGTCTGCACAATCAAGAAAACCTTTGTGATAACGCTCTGTTTACAGGCTATACGCTCAATGGTGGTTATGCCGACTACGCGATCGCCAATGAACGGTTTTGCTTTGCCATCCCAGCCGATTTTCCAGACCTGCAAGCAGCGCCGCTTTTGTGTGCAGGGCTGATCGGCTACCGCGCCTACCGCATGACCGCTCAGGCTCAGCGTATTGGGTTTTATGGCTTTGGCTCGGCGGCGCATATTTTAATTCAGCTTGCTCAGTTTCAAGGCCGCGAAGTTTACGCCTTTACCCGTCCGGGAGACACCGCTGGTCAAACATTTGCCCGTCAGTTGGGGGCGGCTTGGGCGGGCGGCTCTGACCAGGCACCACCGCAGTTGCTAGATGCGGCCATCATTTTTGCCCCTGTCGGCGCTTTGGTGCCTGCGGCGCTGCGGGTGTTGGCCAAGGGGGGCATTGTGGTGTGTGCGGGGATTCACATGAGCGAGATTCCAGCTTTTCCTTACAAAATTTTGTGGGAAGAACGCCAGGTGCGATCGGTTGCCAACTTGACGCGCCGGGATGGGGAAGAATTTCTGGCGCTGGCACCGCAAGTACCGATCAAAACCGAAGTCACGCCTTTTGCGCTGGAGCAGGCCAACGCCGCTCTCGCTGCGCTGCGACAAGGTGAAATTCAAGGTTCGGCTGTATTGGTGATGTCACCCGAGGGCGAACCCACCCCCGCTTAAGCGGGCTACCTCTACAGAGGGGCAGCCACCAAAGCGCGAATCTCACATAGGATAGAGGCCGAAAGCAAAAGCCAGCAGGACAATGAAGAGCAGTTTTCTCTTCATACCATGACCGTGACACCGCCTCTTGTAGAAACCGCATCGGCTGAAGATTCTGCTTCTGCACCGCTCTCCAGTTTGCCATTGGCTCAATCAAAAGTTTTACTAGCGGCGGCAGTTGATATTGCCGATTTTGCGGCTAGCCATGCAGCAGCAATTGACCGTTTGGGGGGCTTTCCGGCAGAGGAGTTTGAGCGGTTGGCTCAAGCAGGTCTATTAACAGCGCCGCTACAGCCAGCATGGGGCGGCGTGGGGCTGGGCTTTGAGGCGGGGCAAACCGGGCTGACGTTGCAGATATTGCAGCAAATGGGGCGGGGCAATTTAGCCTTAGGACGGGTCTATGAAGGGCACATTAACGCTTTGCAGCTAATTCAAACCTTCGCCACACCAGCGCAGATGCAGAAATTTGCCCAAGCTGCTCAGGCGCAAAAGGTATTTGGCGTTTGGAACGCGGAGGCAGAAGACGGGGTGAAGCTGTGGCCGCTGGCAAATGGCGGCTATCGGTTAACGGGTAGCAAAACGTTTTGTTCTGGCTGTGGCTATGTCGATCGCCCGTTTGTTAACGGTGCCCTGCCAGATGGTCGCTGGCAAATGTGCGTGGTGCCGCTAGAGCAAGTCAGCGTTGCTGTGGATGCCGACTGGTGGCAGCCGTCTGGCATGAGAGCGTCTGCCAGCTACAAGGTAGACTTTAGCGGCGTTGAGCTAACCCCTGCTGATTTAGTGGGGCAACCTGGCGACTACTTTCGCCAGCCCTGGCTAACAGCAGGCGTTTTGCGCTTTGCTGCCGTGCAACTGGGCGGCGCTGAAGCGCTCTTTGATGCCACCCGCCGCTACTTACAAGCTTTGAACCGCCTCGATCATCCCCACCAACAGGCGCGGCTGGGCAAAATGGCGATCGCTTTAGAACAGGGCAACTTGTGGCTGCAAGGCGGTGCCGCCCAAATTGAACGCTACAGCCCGGTTTTTGGCGGGTGGCCCGATGAGCCTCACCCCAAGGTGGCTTCGCTGGTTGGCTATGCCAACATGGTACGCACTGCAATTGAGCAAATTTGCATCGACATGATGCAGCTAGCAGAGCGGTGTATCGGCACACGCGGGTTGCTGCCGCCCCAGCCCAGTGAACGCATTATTCGCGACCTCACCCTTTATCTACGGCAACCCGCTTTTGACGCGGCTCTCACCGGGGTCGGTCAGTATGTGCTTTCGCAAACCCAGCCGGGTAGAGCGCTGTGGCGCTAGAAACAGGCGATCGCGCCTTACCGTCAACCGCCATTACCGACCTAGCGCTGCACCCCGCCGAAACCGCTTTGGCTTCCTGTCAGCAGGCGATCGCGATCGCGCCCCATCCCGACGACGAAACCTTAGGATGTGGTGGGGCGATCGCTTTATTGCGGCAGCGATCGGTTCCTGTACGCGTTCTGGTAGTGAGCGACGGCAGCGGCTCCCATCCCCACTCGCAGCACTATCCGGCTCCCCGCTTAAAAAAACTGCGCCAGCAAGAAACGATCGCAGCGTTGCAAATACTCGGCGTTCCCGCAGCGGCCATTACCTTTTTAGGCTGGCCAGACAAAGCCGTTCCCCAACCCGGTAGCCCCCACTTTGGCACCGCAGTGGCTAACTGCCGTCGCTATCTGCGCTGTCATCAACCAGCGCTGCTTTTTGTGCCGTGGCAACACGACCACCACCGCGACCACCGGGCAACTTGGCAGATTGTGCAATCCGCACTTCAGGGTTGGCCGCAACCGCCCCGACAACTGGCCTATGCCGTTTGGGGTAGCCCAGCGGCGGGTCTACCAGCCCTGCCGGGGGGCACTACCGGGTGGCGGCTGGATATTCGCTCAGTCATGGCCTTAAAGCAGCAGGCAGCCCTGGCTCATCAGTCTCAAACCACTGACTTAATTGCCGACGATCCAACCGGATTTCGCCTGACGCCTGCCATGCTGGCGAACCTGATTCAACCCTGGGAAACTTATTTAGAAGAAAGCTCATGACTCACGCTCAATCGTCTGCAGAATCGCTGCCGCCTCGCTATTTTGAGCAACTCTATGCCCAAAATCCAGACCCCTGGCAGTTTGAAACCAGCCCTTACGAAGCCCAAAAATATGCCGCCACGCTAGCTGCGCTGCCCCGCCCACAGTACCGCTCAGCTTTTGAAATTGGCGGCTCAATTGGCGTTTTAACGGAAAAATTAGCAGCCCGCTGCCAGTCTCTTTTGTCAGTAGATGTGTGCGCCCAGGCGCAAGCCCGCGCCAAACACCGCTGCCGCCATTTGCCGCAGGTAACGTTTGCTCAAATGCAGGTACCTCAGCAATATCCCGATCGCATGTTTGATTTGACGCTGGTTTCTGAGGTGGGCTACTACTGGGGCTGGTCAGATTTACAAAAAGCGCAAACCCAAATTGCCCAGCATCTAGAACCGGGCGGCCACCTGCTTTTAGTCCATTGGACACCGCAAACCCGTGAATATCCCCTCACAGGAGACGAAGTTCACCATGCCTTTTGGCAGCAGGTGGGTACCCACTTTCGGTCTTTAGTAAGTCAGCGAGAAGAGCGGTATCGGCTGGATTTGTTTGAGCGTCTCTAGCAAAGGATAAGCAGACCTACTGACAGAAGGGATCGCCTCTACGGGAGCTATCCACGGTTGCCGTAGCGACTGTAAGCGCTGCCGCAGATGCATATTGGCATGGCTAATTTCTGTAGTGGCTGACTGCCACATACTTACGTCTAAGCGCTTTTTTTGATCCGTTTCGATCGCCTCTAATAGCAAACCAAAGGTCAGCGCGGTTTTAATTTGCTGGCGTAGCTGCGCCTCTGGCAGACCTAGGCTGGTGGCTATGGGGTTGAGGCGCAATTTTGCCCCTTCTTCAGAGGGGTTTTGCCTCAAAGCCGCCCAGCATTGTCGTAACTGGCGGCGGAGTAAAATGCGGGCTTCTGTCAGCCGGGGCGACTCCACCCAAATAGCCTTCTGCTCTCGGCTGGCTTGGGTCAACTGGTTGAGTCTGGCGGCCAAACCGCCACCCGTGCGACCCAGTCGTCGGGCACTGGTGATGACGCGCACATGCGGGCTGTGGCGAATTTTGGCATCTACTTGCTGTAGCTTATGGTAAAGCGCTACGTCTTCTTGCTCTGGCACCAAGGGAACGCCCCCCACCTGCCCGTAAAGCGCAGCAGAAACCGCCAGGTTAGCCCCAAAGTGCTGGTAGTGGCGCGGCCAGCGGTCGTGGGGCAGGGGGTCGAGCAAAGCTTCTAGCTGAGCGGTGAAATAGCGATGAGCCATGTAGCGCAAAAAGTAGAGAGAGGTTTTAGCCGGGGTGCCCAGATCGGGCGTGCGGCGGGTCAAAATGCGGCCACAGATGGCATCTACGCCCTGGTCAAATTCGTTGAGCAAAGACGATAGCCAGTTGGCAGCGACTTCTGTATCGCCATCGGTAGAGGCAATCAGACGGCGATCGCGGCTTGCTTGCCTCAGGGGGTGATCCGCCAGCAGCGATAGGCGGCGATAGGCTTCATTCAGCACCAAGCGACGGGCTTGGCCGACATGGGCTTGAGGCTGGGGCAGCGTTACCTCAATCACCTGCAAATTGAGAGCAGGGTATTTTTGGCCAAGTGCCCAAGCGATCGCGGCTGAATTATCACTACAGTTGTTAGCCAAAATTAAAACTTCGTAGCTAGCAGGGTCGAGGGGTTGGCCGCGCTCATCAACCTGGTGGGCTAAGGCTTTTACTAAAGCGGGTAAGTGTTCGGCTTCGTTGCGAATGGGCACCCCCACGCAAACGCGGCAGGTGGGTAGCGGTAGGGTTGGGGTAAGCGGCAGCAGTTCGGTGGGTTGTAAAGCAGTCTGCAAAGGCTGAGCAAAAATAGCTGACATAGTTGAATGATTAAGCGGAGAAGCCGCTGAAGGGCCATCCTAAATTCTGTCAACTTGGCCTGATTTACTGCTCTCTACAAAGTCATATCTGCAAAGCTGGGCTTAACTCTGTGGAACTATTTCTTTAGGCAACCCTATCCGGTTACGTTGGGTTTGACCTGGCTTAAAAGCCAGTAAATCAAGCCTTTGGCCTTTTTAACCGCGAAATCAACAGTTCAGCGACTTTTGGCAGCGCCTAAAATTTATTTCTTTAGATAGAAGAGTCAGCCAATGACCCACCCAATTCCTGAAAATGCCTACGTCATGATTATCGGTGCGATGAAATGTGGCACCTCTTCGCTGTATAGCTATCTCAAAAAGCATCCTGAGATTTGTCCGGCCTCAACCAAAGAACCAGAGTTTTTTTCAGAAAATCAAAAGCATGGGGTAGCAATCGAAAACTATAGCGACCTCTGGAATTTTGATCACACCGTCCACAAATATGCGTTAGAAGCGTCTACGGGTTATACCAAATATCCCACTGAACCCAATGTCGCCCAAAACATCTTTAACTATGGAATTAAACCCAAGTTTATCTACATTATTCGCAATCCGTTTGAGCGCATTGCTTCTCACTTTAATTACATGCGGCGGGACGAATCTTGGCTGGCTAATATTGATAGCCCTTTCGTCATTCATACCAGCAATTATTTTCTTCAGTTAGAGCAGTACACCCAATATTTTCCGCTGGAAGATATTTTGGTTTTGGATTTTGATGATCTCAAAAAACAGCCGCAGCAGGTGTTACAAACCACCTATGCTTTTCTGCAACTATCATCTAGCTATTTTCCGCCCGCTTATGAGGTCAAAAATTCAACTCCGGTTGAGTCTAAAATTGAGTGGTCGCTGAGGCGGCTGAAGCTGCGGCCTTGGTTAAAGCAATTACCTGAACCCATTAAGCAAGCAGGCAAACGCTTACTGCAAAGAACGCCCCCAGTTGAAAGACGGGTGTTAACTGAGACGGAGAAAGCTTTTATTTACCGCGAACTCCAGGCGAGTATGGTTCGTTTGCAACAGGTCTATGGCTTTGATGTGGGTAAGTGGGGATTTGACGCGGCCTAAGGCGATCGCGCGATCGCCCTAGAAAACGCCCGGTGTTTAAGCCGTTAGCGCCAGCGATCGCCCTTAATTGAGCCGACAGCGCTTGGTGAGAATCACCATCACTTCGTTAGGCCGTCCGGTAGA
>NZ_JBQLZL010000010.1:0-2739 GCF_052168255.1 Almyronema sp.
TCGTTATGCCGACAAAGATAAATTTGTTAAAGTAATCGGGTTGTATTTCAAGTGCGATCGCCGATCTCCCGTAGGTTGGCTTAAGAAACGAAACTCAACTTACAACTTGACCGCAATTGTGAAAGCGCACGGCATAACAAAGCCATTAAGCGGCTTCACCCGTGGCTGAGATGTATTAGAACAAATGCTGTGAAATAGAAGCTTGTAATTGTTGCCTTTTTGCTGATGTCTTTCCTGGTAAAATTGTTTTGAGAAGGCTAAGCAGGTGGCAGTAAATTAGCGCCAAGGCGACAAATTCTATTCAAAACCACCAACCTGCTCTAATACCTCAAACCCAAGTTGTGGTATCGTTTCAAAGCTAGAAGGCACTGGCTGTCGGTCGAACAATCATCTCATTGACATCCACATCATCTGGCTGAGATACAGCATATAAGACAGCTCTGGCGATCGCATCCGGAGCTAGGGCATTCTTACGAAATTCTTTCAAAGCCTCTTCTGCTGAATCATCTGTGATGTCAGAACCCAGCTCTGTCTCCACAACACCTGGAGAGATCGTGGTCACGCGGATATTTTTCGATTCCTGCCGCAGTCCTTCGGAGATTGCCCAAACCGCGTATTTGGTCGCGCAGTAGACTGCGCCAGTCGGGACTACCACATGGGCACCGATAGATGCAGTGTTAATAAACTGGCCGCCGCCTTGCGCTTCCATAATCGGCAACCCGGCTGCAATGCCATTCAACACGCCATTGATGTTGACGTTGATCATCGTGTCCCATTCTTCAACTTTTAGGGCATTCATGGGAGATAAAGGCATAACACCCGCGTTGTTAAAAATGGCGTCAATTCGACCAAAGGTGTCTTTGGCAAAGTGAATGAACGCTTTCATATCTTCGCGATTGGTAACGTCCACCGTTTTGAATTCGGCTGAGCCACCCTGGCAACGAATCTCCTCAACAAGCTTTTCTAGCCTTTCGGTACGCCTTGCTCCCAGAACAACCTTTGCGCCCTTTTCAGCCAGTAACTTGGCAGTAGCTTCACCAATGCCGCTACTGGCTCCAGTAATAGCAATGACTTTGTTCTCTACATTTAACATCGTGATTTTCCTTTTTATTTCGGTTGGTTTGAATTAGATAAACATGCCGCCAGAGACTTCAATTCTCTGGGCATTGACCCAGCGGTTGTCTTCAGAAAGTAATGAGGCGATCGCCCCACCAATATCATCGGGAAGACCCACGCGACCTAAAGCCGTCTGCGAGGCGATGAAGTTATTAATTTCTGGATTGTCACGCACTGCCCCCTCAGCAAAATCGGTTTCAATCGCACCCGGAGCCACGACGTTTACCGCAATCTGTCTTTGGCCTAATTCCTTCGCCAGGTATCGGGTCAACACCTCGATCGCCCCCTTCATCGCGCCGTAAGCGGCATAGCCAGGTAGGGCAAAACGGGCAAGACCAGAGGAAATATTGACAATTCGTCCACCATCCTTGATCAAGGGCAGAAGTTTCTGCGTCAAGAAGAAAACACCCTTCACATGAATGTTCATTAAGCGATCGAATTCTTCTTCAGTTGTTTCTGCAAACGGTGCATAAACACCAATTCCAGCGTTATTAACCAGGAAATCAAATTGTTCTGTTTGCCAGATGTCTTTGAGCGATCGCTTAATTTGTGTCGCGAAATCGTCAAAGGTTTTGGTGTTAGACGTATCTAGTTGCAGTGCAACCGCTTTACCACCCATACCTGCGATCGCAGAGACGACATTTTCTGCTTCTGCCTGATTGCTGCGATATGTCACAATTACATCAACCCCTTTTTGGGCAAGCGCCAAAGCAGTGTTTCTGCCCAACCCCCGACTTGATCCGGTAATCAAAGCAATCTTTGCTATATCCTGAGCCATTGCCTCATCCTTTCATTGCTCTTTTGGGTGAGTTCATCATAGGCTTGAGAAATGGAGCTTCAAATACACAAACCTCGCATGTTATTGCCTATTCCTCTCAGGTAAGATATTGGCCAGGAAAAACGTTCTTCATCATGAGCGAATAAAACGGTAAGTCAGCCAGGAAACCAGCATGATCATTGGAACACCGAAGCAGGGTACAGCCAGTCGTGCGTGTCAAGAACTGGCAACACTAGTGGCACAGTACACCGACGACAAGGGAAACGGTGCTCATCAAACAGCGATCAGTCAGTTAGAATTCATGCGGGAATCATCTGCTTCCACCGCAATCTGCGACGTCTTTGAACCGATTCTCGCGATCGTGATTCAGGGCAAGAAAGAAGCCTTGCTGGGTGAGGAAACGTATCAGTATGGTGCCGCTCAGTATCTTGTCATTTCGGTAGATTTGCCGTTGAGCGGGTTTGTCACAGAAGCAACACCAGACAAGCCCTATTTAGGATTTAAGTTGAACTTAGACCCCGTCCAGCTCTGTGACATTATTGCTCAAATTCAACCCCACACGGGGAAGAAAGAAAATTCGGTGAGAGGCTTGTTCGTAAGCAACGCCGATGTTGACTTGATTGATTGTGCCATTAGACTGACACGGCTTTTGGATACGCCGCAGGATATTCCGTTTCTGGCACCGATGATGATTCGCGAAATCTATTACCGTCTTTTGATCGGCGAACAGAGCGAAGCGGTTCGCCAAATCGCGACATCCGGCAGCAACATGCAGCGCATTGCTGAGGTGATCAAACTGCTCAAGGCTAATTTTACAAAGTCGTTACGAGTTGAGGATTTAGCTG
>NZ_JBQLZL010000010.1:2839-15259 GCF_052168255.1 Almyronema sp.
TTACGGATGGCTTGAATGTTCTCTGTCCAATTCGTGTTTAGGTTAAATGTCAGCTGCATGCGATCGCCACCCAACCAGAGGTTGCATTGGACGGAACCCGAATTCTGATGACACGCTAGAGTTGGCTACCGCTGTTGAACTTGATCGGTAGCCCGCTTTGACATAGAGAAATAGCAATTTGCGTTTTTATCACGCTTGACAGGGTTATCTGGGAGATCCTATATTAGAGCGAGCGCTCGGAATAAAATTTTCATGCCTAAAGTCGTTGATTTCGAGAAGCAGCGAAAAGAGATTCTGTTCAAATGCTTCGATTTGTTCGCGCAAAAGGGGTACGCGAACGTGACAACGCGCCAGCTTTGTCAGGAAATTGGAGTATCTACCGGAGCACTCTATCACTACTTTCCTAGCAAGAAAGCCTTGTTTGAGCAGCTAGTAGACGAGATTAGCCACCAAGATACCCTTCTACTTAAGGAAGCAGTAGGAGAGACTTTGGAGGAACGGATTAAAGCATTAGGTCAGCTTCTAATTCAGCATGAAGCCCATTTCATCAAGCAAGCAATCATTTGGATTAACTTCTATCAGCACAACGATGCACAAGAAATCCAAGCTAACCCCACCTTTCAACAAGTAGACGATCGCTATCAGCGAAGTATGTCTGCTCTGTTGGGCATTCAGGAGCCCAAAATTGCCCGATTTATTTGGACACTGATTAATGGAGTGTTAATTGAGCAAGTTGGAAATGAAGACCTCTCATTTGTGGAACAAATTGATCTGCTGACGCAAATGCTCATTGCCTATTTCGAGAAAAACAAAAGTCTCATTAGCTAACGCTTCTCATTGAATCTATAATCCGCAGGCAATAGTCTGTGTTTTGTTGAATAACGAGCGCTCGATATAAAAAACTTTGGAGAGTTGAACTGATGAAATTGTTGGACTTGCTGAAGCAACTATCTGATGCTGAAATTCAGCACCAAATTCATTTTCAAATGCTGATTATTTTGAAATCCTTCACAGCAATGCTAGCTGGAGAGGAGAGCTTACAGTCTGTAGGTGAATTGTCTGCAGCACTGATCGAAACGCCTGCTTTCGATTTAGCGGCCAAGTCTCTCAAGTCAGATCCAGAGGCTGCCGCCCTGATTCGAGAGCGTTACATGGCTCCACCTCACGATTTAGATAAACTGTTGCATTACCCTGATGCTTCTTTGGGACATATCTATGCAACTCGAATGAAACAGCAGAGCTTTGATCCTGATTTGTATTCTCATATGACGATCGATTCTGATGGGAGTTATGTCGAAGCACGCTTAGGTCAAACTCACGACATATGGCACATCATTACTGGGTTTAATGTCTCTTCGATAGGTGAAATTGGTCTGCAAGCCTTTCATCTTCCCCAGTTTCCATACCCGTTGGCAACGATGTTGATTGCAAATGCTTTGATTTCCAGTACTTTACTGGCTCCCCACGAGCTACCCAAACTCACCCAAGCGATCGCTCAAGGGCTAGAAATGGGACGGATGGCAAAATCTCTCTTTGCCCAGAAATGGGAAGAAAACTGGGATAAGCCGTTATCTCAGTGGCAAGTTGAACTGAATATCCGTCCAATCTGTTAAATATTCGCAAGTTTGCCTGTTCTTAACTTTTGGAGGCAGGCAAACTGCGATCGCTGATTCAGCCACAGCAATTTGATACTCATGAATACAAATGAATACAAATTTAGAGAAAACCCTGCGCCACATTTTTTCTAATTACCGTGGCTCGATTCTACTAACGTATGGACTTACCCTGCTAGAAAATTTGTTTGAACTGATCCATCCTCTGACAATTGGCATTGCCATCAATGGATTACTCAAACAGTCTTACGGCAGTATGATGCCGTTCGCCGCTGCTTGGTTAGTCCATGCCCTCCTGTCAGTATTTCGACAAATCTATGACACTCGAATATTTTCTCGAATTTATACCAACCTTGCAACATCTACAGTTTTAGAGCAAACCAAGCAAGGCATCTCATTCTCACAAATTGCCGCACGTTCGTCTCTATCGCGAGAATTTGTAAGCTTCTTTGAGCGAGACATTCCAGAGATTATTAACTCCCTCTTTGGCTTTGTTGGGGCATTGGTCATGCTATTCATTTATGACTGGCAAATCGGTTTTTACTGCTTATTACTTTTGCTACCCCTTAGTATTGTTAATTATGCTTATTTTCGTAGAACTCGATCGTTGCATCAGAGACTCAATAATCAGTTAGAATCTGAAGTGAGTGTTTTGAGTTGTCAACAGCCAGATGCTATTCAGTTTCACTATAAAGCTCTCGCTAAGTGGCGTATCCAGCTATCTAATGCTGAAGCAATGACTTGGCTCATACTCGAAATCTTCATTGTTGGTGTGTTTGCAACTATGTTAATTCGCACGGTCATTGTTCTTGGAGCAAAGACTGGCGATATATACGCCATAATTTCATATACTTGGAATTACCGACAAAGCCTCGATCGCGTACCATTTTTAGTGCAACAGTTTAATCTATTGCAAGATATTGGCAGTAGAATATCAGGTGGTTCACCAATATAAAGAATGGAGGAAAACAAGACCGATCAACTGTTTGCCAAGGTATATATGTGCAGCATTATTTAAAAAATCATAGAGTTGGCTGATTCAAAAGTACCTTGATTACACCGATCTAGAAAATTAGAAGCGATCGCCTTTATAAACCCGCCCCACTGACGCAAACGGCTAAAAATCTGCTGAGCGCCAGACCCCACCCGGTAAAGGCTGACCGCCCAAAGCGCTAATTTGCGCTGTCGTCATCACATACATCCAAGCTTCGCCCAAGGGCGTTTGGTCTAGCGCCCACACCGGACGCCATACCCGCTGATACTCGTTTTCGGCAGCAGGGCGATCGCGGCAAAACCCTTCTAGCTGATCTAGCCGCTGCAACACCTGAGGCCGAGCAAAGCTGAGCAACATCCCAATCACCCAGCCATCGCCCACCGTCATTGCCGGGTAGCCCACCGACAAGTGATAGATCTGCCCAGTCGTCATCGCCGCGATCGCCGCTACCCCCTCAGTCCCACAATAGCTTTCGTGATAAAGCTCTCCCGGCTTCAAGGTACCGTAGACAAACACCCTCAGCATATTCCCTGCATAATCTCTAGAACAGCCTCTAGAATTATGTAAACAGTTTTAGCGTAGCAAGCACAGGAGTGGCGGACGTGGAGGCCAAGTACGATCCAGCGGCGATTGAAAAAAAGTGGCAGCAAACTTGGGCCTCAGAAGGACTCGACCAAACCCCTGATGCTACCCGTCAGCCCAAATTCTATGCGTTGTCCATGTTTCCTTACCCATCGGGCAACTTGCACATGGGGCACGTACGCAACTACACCATTACCGACGTTATAGCGCGGGTAAAACGAATGCAGGGCTACCGCGTCTTGCACCCGATGGGCTGGGACGCATTTGGGCTACCGGCTGAAAATGCTGCGATCGATCGCGGTGTGCATCCGGCTAAATGGACCCACCAAAATATCGATCAAATGCGATCGCAGCTTCAGCGCCTTGGCCTCTCCTACGACTGGAACCGAGAAGTCGCCACCTGCGCCCCCGACTATTACTGCTGGACACAGTGGATTTTTCTGCAATTTTTAGCAGCCGGATTAGCCTATCAAAAAGAAGCGGCGGTCAACTGGGATCCTATCGACCAAACCGTACTGGCAAACGAACAGGTAGACAGCGAAGGGCGTTCCTGGCGATCGGGTGCTTTAGTTGAACGCAAACTCTTAAAGCAGTGGTTTCTCAAAATCACTGACTATGCCGAACAGCTTTTGCAAGATCTCGATCAGCTTTCAGGTTGGCCAGAGCGTGTCAAGCTCATGCAAGAAAACTGGATTGGCAAGTCTACCGGGGCGCAGGTACACTTTGCCACCGAGATAGGAGCCGATCTCACAGTCTTTACCACCCGACCCGACACGCTTTGGGGCGCTACCTTTATGGTGCTTTCGCCAGAGCATCCGCTAGTAGAAAAGCTAACGGCACCCGATCGCGTTGCCGCCATCACCGACTATCAAAAAGAAGCCGCCAAAAAGAGCGACCTCGATCGCACCGCTGACAGCCGCGAGAAAACCGGGGTCTGGACAGGTAGCTATGCTCTCAACCCGGTCAATGGCGAAAAAATTCCCATCTGGATTGCCGACTACGTTTTGATGGGCTACGGCACCGGGGCAATTATGGCAGTTCCCGCCCACGACCAGCGCGACTTTGAGTTTGCTCGCCAGTTCAACTTGCCCATTCGCGGCGTTGTTCAGCCTGCCAACGCAGAAGTTGACGCCAACAACCTCACCCAAGCCTGGACGGAAGGCGGCGTCATGGTTAATTCTGGGCCGCTAGACGGCCTCCCGGCGGGGAAAGGTGAGGGAGAAAGCGTCGCAGCGGCGATCGCCTGGTTAGAAGCCCACGGTAAAGGGCAGCAGCAAGTTAACTACCGTCTGCGGGACTGGTTAATTTCGCGTCAGCGCTACTGGGGGGTACCGATTCCGGTGATTCACTGCCCCGACTGTGGCATTGTGCCTGTCCCAGTTGATCAACTCCCGGTTGAGCTACCCGAAGATGTGGCGTTTTCGGGACGGGGAGCTTCACCGCTGGCCAAATTAGCAAGCTGGACGCAGGTACCTTGCCCCACCTGCGGCACCCCCGCCCAGCGCGAAACCGACACCATGGACACCTTTATTGATTCTTCCTGGTATTTCTTGCGCTATGCAGATGCCCGCAACCAGCAGCAGGCGTTTGATCCGGCCAAGGTAAACGACTGGCTCCCGGTCGATCAGTATGTCGGCGGCATTGAACACGCCATTTTGCACTTGCTCTATTCCCGCTTTTTTACGAAGGTGCTGCGCGATCGCGGCTTGCTCAACTTTGACGAGCCTTTTAAGCGGCTTTTGACCCAGGGCATGGTGCAAAACATTACCTACAAAAATCCTAAGACAGGTAAATATGTGCCCATCGATCAACTGTCTGACGCCCAAAATCCGGTTGATCCTGAAACGGGCGATCGCTTAGAAGTCTTCTACGAAAAGATGTCTAAGTCTAAATACAATGGCGTCGATCCCCAGGTGGTATTGGGCAAATATGGAGCCGATACAGCCCGGATGTTTATTTTGTTTAAAGCTCCGCCCGAAAAAGATCTAGAGTGGGACGATGCCGACGTTGAAGGTCAGTTTCGCTTTTTGAACCGGGTCTGGCGTTTGGTGCAAGGTTTTGTAGAATCGCCCGCCAGCGCCAAACCCTCCCCCATTGAACAGGCGGCTCTCAGCAAAGCTGAAAAAGACCTGCGCCGCGCTACCCATACCGCCATCAAAGAAGTGGCAGAAGACGTGGCTGACGACTACCAGTTCAACACCGCTGTCTCTGAACTGATGAAGCTCAGCAACGCCCTATCGGACGCCGCTTGCCCAGACTCGCCCGTATATACAGAAGCGGTACAAACCCTGGTTTTGCTGTTAGCGCCGTTTGCACCGCATATTGCCGCTGAACTCTGGCAGCAGATGGGGCAAAGGGGTTCTGTCCATCTGCAACCTTGGCCTGAGTATGACCCGGCCGCGCTCATTGCCGATGAAATTACGCTGGTCATTCAGATCAAAGGCAAAACGCGCGGTACGATCCCAGTTCCGGCAGATGCCAGCAAAGCCGACCTAGAGCGCTATGCGCGAGAATCGGCGATCGCCCAGCGCTACCTGGAAGGTCAAACGGTCAAAAAAGTCATCGTTGTTCCCGGAAAACTCGTAAACTTTGTAGTTGCTTAAGCTTCGGCTCAAGCCCTGTCAGCGGCAGGAATTGCTCACTTACAGACAGGCTTTTGCCTGCCGCTTATCCACCAGACGGGTCGCTGAATTCAACCGGGTGCCTGATAGAATCATTGTGTAACAGCTCTGACAAACTGATATGTCCTCTTTAGAGCTTGCTCAAGTTCAGTCCAGCATCCGCGTTGGCTTAGGTCGCGTTCTCGTCGTCGAAGATGAAGATCTTATTCGAGAGACAGTGGCCTTGGCGTTAGCCGAAGAAGGGTTTGATGTCTCTATTGCTGAAGATGGGCTAAGCGCCTTAGATCTGCTGGGGGGCACTGTCAACAGTCTGAGTAACTCCCCGCCCGACATTAGCCTAGTCATTCTAGATCTGATGTTACCGGGCATGAACGGTCTAGATCTGTGTCGGCTGTTGCGGCATCAGGGCATGGATGTGCCCATTTTGATTCTCAGTGCTAAAGGCACCGAAACCGACCGGGTGGTGGGTTTAGAGGTTGGCGCTGACGATTATCTGGCTAAACCGTTTGGCATGCGAGAGCTAATTGCCCGCTGTCGGGCGCTACTGAGGCGATCGCGTTTGGCAGCTAAGCAAAACGACGAACCTGTGCTGCGCTTTCAAGATATTATGCTGCACCCGCGTGAATGCCGGGTGTTTTTGCAGGGGGAGGAACTCAGCCTTTCACCCAAAGAGTTTCGCATTTTAGAGCTGTTTATGAGCCAACCGCGCCGGGTCTGGTCACGCGATCAAATTATTGACCAAGTGTGGGGCCATGACTTTATGGGGGACAACAAAACGGTGGATGTCCACATCCGCTGGATTCGCGAAAAGCTAGAGGCTGATCCCAGTAATCCTCAATATTTAAAGACCGTGCGGGGATTTGGCTATCGTCTGGGTTGAACCAACTTTGCCCCCAATCAATCAGGCAGGTATTTGGATAGGCTCAACCACACCATCCACCAGCAGTCAAGAGGGCGTTTAGCAATCTGTGGGGTTTGATTTAGCGGCATATCCGACGCGGCCTGTAGCTGTAGGCGATCGCGCAATGGTGGTCTGCCCGCAGGCAGTAGCTTCTGAAGTGGGGCTGAATGTGCTGCGGCAAGGAGGCAGTGCCGTAGACGCAGCGATCGCGGTGAACGCGGCGTTGTCAGTGGTTTATCCCCACATGACCGGGATTGGCGGCGACTCGTTCTGGCTAATTTACAACGCTGCCGACCACAAAATTTATGGGTTAAACGGTTCTGGACGCGCCGCCCAAGCGGCCACCTGTGAGTTTTATGCCCAGCAAAATCTCACCACGATTCCCCAGCGGGGGCCTTTGGCCGCGATTACCGTACCCGGTACAGTAGATGCTTGGTCAGCAGCCCATCAGCGCTTTGGTCAATTGCCGTGGCCGCAGCTTTTGCAACCTGCGATCGCCCTAGCCGAAAACGGGTACACCGTCACCGATTCCCAGGCTCGCTGGACTCGCCGCGACCAAACACTTCTCGCTGCTGACCCCGGCAGTCGAGCCACCTTTTTACCGGGGGGCAAACCGCCCCAACCGGGTAGCCATTTCACCAACCCGGCACTGGCTCAAACGCTAAAAACTTTAGCCGCCGAAGGTCGTGACGCCTTTTACCAGGGGGCAATTGCCCAAGCGCTGGTGACAGGGTTGCAGTCGCGAGGAGGTATTTTGCAGCTTGCCGATTTTGCCCAGCATCGCTCTACCTGGGTTGACCCCATTAGCACAACCTATCGCGGCTACCGGGTTTATGAAATGCCGCCCAACACCCAAGGCTTTACCGTATTGCAAATTCTCAATTTAATTGAGGCATTTGACCTGAAACAGCTAGGGCTAAACAGTGCTGACTATTATCACCTGCTGGTTGAAGCCACCAAGCTGGCTTTTGCCGATCGCGATCGCTGGCTGTGCGATCCTGATTTTGCCGACATTCCAGTGACGATGCTGATTTCTAAAGCCTACAGCGATCGCCGTCGGGGGCGCATCAGCTTTACCCAGGCCAACCGCTACTTACCCGGTACCTTAGGCGGCGATACCACCTACTCGGCTGTCGTCGATCCGTTTGGTAACGCTGTGTCGTTAATCCAGAGCCTTTATTTTGACTTCGGCTCAGGGGTTGTACCGGGTGAAACCGGAGTCATTTTACAAAATCGCGGTGCTTTCTTTGGCTTAGAAACCGATCACCTCAACTGCATTCAACCCGGTAAACGCCCGTTTCATACGCTAATTCCGGCAATGGTAACGCAGCCCGATGGCCGCCCCAAAATCGTCTTGGGCACGATGGGCGGCGAAGGCCAACCGCAAACCCAGGTAGCTCTCCTAACCCGAATGCTCGACTTTGACCTCGATCCGCAAACGGCGATTGATTTGCCTCGCTGGCTGTGGGGGCGCACTTGGGGAGAATTCAGCGCTCAACTGCGTTTAGAACCGCCTATTGCCGCCGAAGTCGTGGCGCAGCTACGGCAGCGTCAGCACCCGGTTAGTTTGGCCTCTGCCTGGTCTGAGCAAATGGGTCATGCCCATGCCATCGTGATTGATAGCACAACCCATCGACTGCAGGCGGGCTGCGATCCGCGCAGCGATGGTCAGGCGTTGGGATACTAACGCTCATTCATTTCTGCCGCTGGCAAACTCAAGACAAAGCAGCTTCCTGTCCCCAGTTGAGACTTAACATTCAGCGTACCACTGTGCATTTCGGCAATGCGGCGGGAGAGATGCAGCCCCAGGCCGCTACCTGAGCGACGGTGTTTGCCAGGGCGAAACCACTCAAAAATTTGGGTCTGATCTTCTGGGGCAATGCCGGGGCCAGAATCTTGAACTTCCATTTGCACCCAGCGCTGGGGAGGAGATAGGGTTTCGTCGGTGGTGGTGGATAGCCGGATAGCCACAAAGCCCTGGTCGGTAAACTTGATGGCGTTGCTCAAAAGATTGGTTACAATTCGTCGCAGTTCTAAGCGATCGCCAATCACCCTGAACGACGCATCCGCATCAAAATTCAATCTTAAATCCAGCCCCTTTTCACTAGAAAGCGGCTTGAGTTCGCTGGCTACATTTTCAACGAGCGCCTGTAAATCTATCGCAGCTGGCGTCAAACTCTTGTGGCCTGCTTCATGTCGATAGACCTCTAGCAGCGTGTTGGTCATTTGCAGCAAGTTTTTGTTGTTTTCGAGAATATTGGCGATCGCCGTTTTCATATCGCTAGGCGCTTCGCCAAAAGCACCCTCCAAACAGAATTGCAAAACTCGATTGGCCGCAACCAGTGGCGTGCGCAAATCATGGGTCAGGCGGGCAACAAAATCATCACGCTGGCGTAAAATTTCAACCTGTTCGTCAATGCTGTTTTTGAGGCGTAACAGCGATCGTACCCGCGCCATTAGTTCATCAATTTCTACAGGCTTGCGAATAAAATCATCAGCCCCAGCGTCTAAGCCTCTAACAACGCTGGGCTGGTTGTGAGCCGTCGTCAACAAAATAGGAATATAGGGCAGGCTTTTGTCTTCCCGAATGCGCCGCGTTACCTCATAACCATCCATCTTTGGCATCATCACATCTAGCAATACCAAATCAGGTGGAAAGCTGTAGATCGCTTCTAGAGCGGCTTCTCCACTTTGCACGCAGATAATCTCATACCCCGATCCTTCCAAAATAGCTTCAACCAACTCTAGGTTATCTGGCAGATCATCAACCACCAAAATTCTGTCAGATTTGCTATCAGTTTCCAGATTAGTCATGTTGCCACAGACATACTTTTTACTTGAAGTAAAACTTCGTAGATTCAGTTCACCATTCTAACGCTAAGAATTGTTTCGCCAACTCTTCAAATTGGGTTAGCTTTACCCCTTGAATCGCTTTTAGATCTCCTAAATGGGAGGGATGTCAAACTATTTTTTTTAAGCTAAACGACACAGCCATCTGATTGAATTGAGCACTAACCTCTACCCCACAAGCCAATAGCAGCAATCCCTAAAGAGGCTATGAGCAACCCTCAATCAGAGTAAGACGACGTGAGCTTCTTGTCTACCTCTAGGTGACCTTTAGAACTTTTTACAGTTGAAGATTTTATGAGTAAGTTATATACGGCCAGACCTGTTTTTTCCTCTAACTTCTGGCTGATAAAGTTAGCCACTCGGCTTGTCTACGTCTACTGATAGATGACTTTTAGAGCATCCATTGGGAAGCTAAAAGACTGAAAGCCTTAAATAAGACTTTTAGCTGTAATCGCCTTTTTTCTCCTCATTTTATTTGAGTTCCGGAGATATGTTTTTTATGGACGAGATTCAAGTCGCGCTGATTGAGGATCATGATTTAACGCGAGTCGGGTTGCGGACAGCGCTGCAGCAGCATGGCATGAAATTTGTTGGCGAGGCCGCTAACGGCACGCAAGGACTGCAACTGCTCGAACGATCTCACCCTCATGTGGCGATTATTGATATTGGCTTACCCGATATTGATGGCATTGAGTTAACGCGAAAGTTTCGTCAGCAGTCCAGCGCTGAGTCTGCCGATACGCGAACCCGCGTTCTTATTTTGACTATGCATGACAGCGAGGAAGTTGTGTTAGCCGCTTTTGCTGCCGGAGCAGATTCTTACTGCACAAAAGAGGTTCACACGTCTGACCTGATAGTAGCTGTTCAAGAAACGGCTAGCGGTAACTGCTGGATCGACCCTGCGATCGCTAGTATTGTCTTGCGCAAGTTTCGCCAGCAGCCCGCTGGTGCTGACGAAGAAGCTATGGTGCAGATTACTGCGATCGAGCCAGAATATCGTCAAATTTTGGATACTTGCCCCCTGACAGAGCGAGAGCTAGAAATTTTAGATTTAATCGTCGCTGGCCATAGCAACGCCGAAATTGCTGAGAAACTCTACGTGACGGTGGGAACTGTCAAAACCCACGTCCGCAACATTCTCAACAAGCTATGTGTCAGCGATCGAACCCAAGCAGCCGTTCGAGCCTTGCGCTCTGGTTTGGTTAGCTAATTTTTCCAGCAGGCTTTGCTATTAACGCTGTGTGAATGGACTGCTATACTAGTAAGCCGTTGGTTGCCGATGTGGCTCAGTGGTAGAGCACTCGATTCGTAATCGAGCGGTCGCGGGTTCAAATCCCGCCATCGGCTTTTGAGCATGAAGGCTTTCCTTCTACATATTCAATGCTTTCAGCGATTGTCTGGGCAAGATTGGCGAGAAATTGTTGGGCTTTCTTGGCGGGCTTTAGACGCTTTTGGAGTAAAGATTGAGACAAGACAGGCGGTATTGAAACCCCAGTAATCTAAGGAAAGAAGCTCCCATGACAGCTAAATTTTCTCAGTCTTGTTGCAAAGCAAACTGAGCGAAATACCTAGCGTTGCTTTGCGTAGAATTGCAAAAAAAATTCATGAGATCACATGCTCCTAGCGATCGCCTAGCTACGCTTCGGACAGGATCTTCTTGGAGCTAAGCGACTGAGTGAGTTTACGGGAACTGGATCTTCTAAAGACCTGTCGCAGCGACGATTGTGATCTAGTCAAAGATTTTTACGAACCCTGCTTGAAGCGATCGCTCACCTACGATCGCGCGGTTGGCTTTTTTTCCAGTTCTGCCTTGGCTTTAGTGGCGAGAGGACTAACGGCGTTCATTCAAGCCGGGGGCGGATGCGGTTGGTCACGTCGCCCAAGTTGTCTGCAGCAGACATGGCCGCGATCGCTGAAGGACTGGAACAGCGAGATATGGTGCTTCGGGGAATTTAGTCACCTTTGGCGGGTCGGCGAATGAGAGTGAGACTGCACTCCAGCACAATTTTGAGGTGCTAGAGATCTTTACGTCTTGGCAAGTGGGGGTAGAAAAGCGAGCCTTACGGAGAGTCCAAGCGTTTGAGGATTTGTGGCAAAATCGCACAGCTAAAGTTGAGGTGATGCCGTTTCCGGAGGCGGTGCGGCGATGTGAGGGGGGTGGGTAAAGGGTTAACGGTAGAGAGTGAAGGGCAAAGGGGAGTAAGGTTTCGCCATAATGGGAGACAGCATCCCGAATTCAGGTTAATTAACGTCTGATCTTGAGGGCAGGTGTGGCGATGACGGCAGCACTCACGACAGTCAAATGGACGGTAGAGGATTATCACCGCATGATCGATGCGGGCATTTTGACGGATGTGAAGGCGGAACTTCTATGGGGAGAAGTTGTTGAGATGGCTCCAGAGGGGAAACCTCATGCTCACCTCAGCAGCAATGGGGCTGACTATATTCGAGAACAGTTGGCGGGAGAGGTGAAGGTACGAGAGGCCAAGCCCATTACCCTGGCGGATGATTCGGAACCGGAGCCGGATATCGCGGTGGTGCAAGACTTAGGGGATGCTTATCTGGAGCACCATCCGTTTGCAGAAAATGTGTTTTGGCTGGTGGAATATGCAGATGCCAGTCTGAAAAAGGATTTGGAGAGTAAGCCACTGCTGTATGCCGAGGTGGGGATTCCTGAATATTGGGTGGTGAATCTGAGGCGGATGGAGTTGGTGGTGTTTACGCAACCGGAAAATGGGCGTTATCAGCGCCAGAAAAGGTTGATTGAGGGGCAGGTAAGTCCGGTGATGTTTCCCCAGATCAGCTTGGCGGTCAATCGATTTATTCGTCGCTGAGGGGGTGAGATGAACGGTCATCCTA
>NZ_JBQLZL010000011.1:0-6901 GCF_052168255.1 Almyronema sp.
CATCCCCCCATCCCCCCATCCCCCTATCTCCCCCTCTCCCCCTCCCTCCTCCTCACCGTCCGCGATCAAGGCCGAGGCATCCCGGCTGACAAACTCGAAACTATTTTTGGCCGTTTTCAGCAGGTAGATGCCTCTGATTCGCGCGAGAAAGGCGGCACCGGGCTGGGGTTGGCGATTTGTCGCAGCATTGTACAGCACCACGGCGGCCAGATCTGGGCAGAGAGCGAATTAGGCCAAGGTAGTCGGTTTTATTTAACGCTGCCGCTGCTAGAACCGCGATCGCTATCGCCACCAACCGACCAGACCAAACCATGGGTGCTAATTTGCGATGATGATGCCTCTGTGCGTACCGTCATGCAGGCCAAGCTAGAGCAACAGGGCTATCAGGTGCAGACGGTGGCTTCTGGACAAGCCGCGATCGCCTTAGCCACAACTCAGCCGCCCGATGTGATTTTGCTCAACTTGCTTATGCCTGAAATGAACGGCTGGGAAACGCTGGCGGCGCTCAAAGAACATGAAACTACTCGCCGGATTCCGGTAATTATTTTGAGCGGGCTGCACCCCAACGCCGAGCAGGCGCTTGATTCAGTCATTAGCGACTGGATTGTAAAGCCGCCCGATGAGCGACGCTTGCTTCAGGCTTTAGAGCGGGCACTCGGCAGCGTCAACCAGCGAGGCAAAATTTTAATTGTTGAAGACGATTTGAATCTGGCGCAGGTGTTGATGGCGGTTTTTAACCGCTGGGGAGTAGAAACTTACCACGCTCAAACCGGGACTGAAGCGATTCAGCTCAGCCAGCAGATTAGGCCAGATCTGGTTATTTTAGACCTAGTGTTGCCAGAGTCTGATGGTTTTGCGGTGGTTGATTGGCTGCGACAGCACAACCGCCTTTGTCATGTGCCGCTGGTAATTTATACCTCAGTAGATTTAGACGCAGCGATTCGAGAGCGGCTACAGCTCGACCAAACGCTATTTCTAACCAAAGGACGTATTACACCAGCAGAGTTTGAGCAAAAGGTGATTAATTTGCTAATTCGAGTGGCGCGAGATAAGGAAGATCAGGTCTGTTATGAAGGCTAGGCACGTTCTGCTGATTGACGATGAACGCGATATTCGCGAAGTGGCAGAGGTAGCATTAAGTGTGGTCGGTGGCTGGCAGGTTTCGACGGCGGCTTCGGGGCGAGAAGGGCTAGAAAAGGCGATCGCTAATCCGCCAGATGCCATTTTGCTAGATGTGATGATGCCAGATATGGATGGACTAGCGACGTTGCAAGCATTACGGCGGGAACCTAAAACGCGATCGCTGCCAGTTATTTTGCTCACCGCTAAAGCCCAAAGCGCTGATCAACATCGGTTTGAGTCGTGGGATGTGTCGGCAGTGCTGGTAAAACCGTTTAAGGCGATGCTGCTGGCAGGGCAAATTGCGGCTATTTTAGGCTGGGATGTGGAGTGAGAAAAACCGCAAACTTGCCGAGTCTGGCAGATGGTAACAACAACTATGACAATAAAAGAATGGTTATTACAGATTGGCAGCAGATCAAAAGCAAAGGCTGAATAAAAGGTTTTCTGACAACGGCTTTCAGCCATTGAAGTGTCTCACCCTAGTTGGCTATAGCTATAATCCACTTTTGTCTGTCCGGGAGAAATTCAACGAATTTACGCCTTTTTAGCCGCCGAAAACCCAAGGCTTGCCCCTAGTTTGATACCAAAGGGATAAAAGCCATAATTACTCAAAGTTTAAAGATCTAGCTTAAGAGGCTAAAAGAATAATGACCAATCGAGAACAGCTTATCCAAGAAATTGAACAGGCTCCCGATGCGCTGATTGAGGAAGTCCTCGACTTTTACCTATTTCTCAAGCAACGTCAGCAAGCTAAAGACGAAGCTCAGGCTGATACGTCAGAACTGAGTTTTAACGGTATTCTCAATCTTTTAGAGCAGGTCAAAGATATTCAGTCCCAAGTTCCGGCTGAAGAGTGGGAAAAACTGCCTCATGATGGCTCTATCAATCATGATCATTATCTCTACGGTGCGCCCAAAGTAGAGGAATGAAAATCGTTTTTGCAGACACTGGCTACTGGATTGCGTTACTCGATCCTCAAGACAGCCTTCACTCAAAAGTGATTGAAATCAGCCTTACTCTAGAACAGGATCAAATTTACACCAGCGAAATGGTGTTGACGGAAGTACTGAATCACTTTTCTAAACAGGGCATCTTTCTCAGACGGGCAGCCGCAAGCTTCATTCAGGCGGCCCAGCAAAATCCTGCCATCAAAATTTTTCCTCAAACCACCGATTTATTTCAGCAAGCCTTTGCCCTTTACAGGCAACGTTTAGACAAATCCTGGAGCCATACGGACTGCGCTTCATTCTTGATCATGCGGCAGCAAAATGTTTTAGCAGCTCTTGCTTACGACAAACATTTTGAACAAGCAGGCTTTGTTGCTTTACTTCGGTAAACAGGCACCAGGCATCCAGCGATCGCTTGACGCTTAAGCTCACTGTGGCATAATAATTATATTCCTTTTGGAATAAGACTAGCTTTGCAGATTGTCAGACTTGGGGCCTGGTTTAGGTGCTTTATCTAAGTAACTTTTGAGACTGGAAGCCTCGACTAACCAGATTCCCCCTGCCCGTCGGGCACTAATCAGCCCTTGCCGAATCAGTAGCCTAACGTGTTGAGGTGTATAACCCGATAACTCAGCAGCTTCCGAAACCGTGATCATTTCGGAGTCGGTCATCTTGTCTTGAGAAAAAATCAGCACAAATGGCTAGCCTCCAAACCCAAAAGTCAGGCTAGAGACTCAAAGATATTCTACTTCATGAGTCTGCTAGCTTTGCCATGCTTACTTTTGAGCAACCAAACTTATTTCTCAAAACTTCAAGTTTTTGCTATCAGGAGACTCTATTCTCATGCTCGATTCTTTACCTAACTTAGATCGCTTTAATAATGCCGATCCGCGTGTCTTGACTCTTTTGATCATTGGCACCCAAGAAAATGTCAAAGCCCACATTCTCAGACAACATACGCTTGGCGTTGTAGAAGCAGGAGCATGGAGCAAACCCATTTGTGTCCCCAACTGCCCTGATAAAGTGTTCGTTATTTTTAATCGGATTATGGCTTAGTCGCAGTCTTCAGACCCCTACACAGCCTTTACCCAAAACCGAGCCTATCGCCAAACTAGCGCAGTAAGCGATCGCAAAAAGCTTACCCTGTTCTAGAAAATAGCTCAGTGCTTTTCAGCCCCATAGTGAGTTGTGGCTTTAGGTCTAAAGGTCTTTTGCGATCGCGTGACGCTTAAGCTCACCGTGGCAGAATCAATACGTTCTTAGCACTCTTTAGGAGTTCTTTAGTTTTGTTGTTTAGGCTAGACGCAATTGCGGAGCAGATTCTCCCACTGCCTGAGGCGCTGGTAAAAACCGATGTTTCCCGCCCAGAAAAATCTGCTCCGCCTTGTAAGCGCAGTCAAAGTATCGATTATGCACCCTGTGTACCCCCAAAATCAGCCAGATCCTAGCCTCAGCCTGATGATAGATGCCTTTGAACTACAAGATAAAGTCATCATTGAAGCTTGCCAAAACACCCTTAGCTCAGTAATCGGAGACGAGCAAGCCATCGACATTACCATTGCAGCCATCTTTCATTTGGCTGATAAGCAACCCAACCTTTGCCATTGGATTTTAGAAGAATTTCAAAGTCAAGCCGCTTGCGAAGAAGTGCTGCGCGGAGCCAGAGAGTTTGCCGTGACGGGTTTACTGCAACAAGGCTTTCAACCAGGGCAAGACTTTAGCGCTTTCGACGCGCTCCATCTAATGGTTAATCAGTCGGCTAAATCAGCCCTGATGCGGCAAGCTTCAATGACTGATAAGGTCTTTCTCGAATCAGTTTTAATCGGCAAACTCGATACTCAGACCGATGCCGATACGGTTGTCGTTCCTCATAATCAAGAAGACTAAAACGATTGATAAATTAATTCTACTTTTGAGCCAATACTAGGCTCAAATTACCATGCGACGACAACTAGGCAAAATGTGTATCCGCCCTCTGGTTTGGCTGTTTTCAGAGGTGGTGTTTAGTTTAGTCGGCCTCGATAATCTGGCTGACTATAGTGAATTTATTTTTGAAGCTCATCACAAAATAGCGCACGCCAGTCTTAGCGCAATCGTCTATTCAGTAGACATACCTTAACTGTACCTCAAAAGCGCGATCGCTATATAGCAGAAAGTTCCTCTAACTTGCTTCGAACTGCCTGAATATCTTGCCACATCAACCACTTAGGCTTACCCTTCTCTCGCGAAGGATTTCGCAACAAATAAGCCGGGTGAAAAATCGGCATACAAAGACGCCCTTCCCACTCTATCCACTGACCCCGAATTTTAGTAATGCCTCGCTTTTCGCCAGTGAGTCCTTTCATAGCAGTGGCTCCCGTCAGCAAAATAATTTTAGGGTCAACCAGGCGAATTTGCTCTAGCAAATAGGGCAAACAAGCGTTGACTTCATCGGTCGTTGGGGCGCGGTTCCCTGGGGGACGACACTTGACGACGTTGCAAATGTAAACGTCTTTTTCGCTATCAAGCCGCACCGAGGCTAAAATCTTTTCGAGTAGCTGCCCCGACTTACCCACAAACGGTAGCCCTTGCTCATCTTCGCTTTGCCCCGGCCCTTCTCCCACAATCAAAATGGGGGCATGAGGGTTGCCACGACCCACAACCACATGCGTTCTACCCGCAGCTAGATCACAGCGCTGGCACTGCTTGCAGGGTACGGCTAAGTCTGCCATGGTCTCAAAGGTGCCAGTCGGTATCGGCACAGCCGCACTGGTAGGAATCAGAGCCGGATCCACATCTACTGCTGAGGGGGCGGTTGATTCTGCAAGGTTAAAGAGGCTGATCTGCTCGTCATCGGCCATGAGCTTAGTCATCTAAAATCGGGTCTAGTCACTGCTGCTCACCAGCAACGGTTGGGGCTGTTGTCCCTAGAGTGGTTGGCAGCAGCATAGATGCCTATTCTCTAAGAAAATTGCTGAAAGATCCACTCTCTAATGGCGGATGCCGCTAAACGAGCCACAAGCTGCCCCCACTTGGTCGCTCGGTAAGTAGCCAGAAGCTTTAGGGCGATCGCCATATAGCCGTAGCCACCCAGGTTGAGATTGAACGCAGTAGCCAGACGGTTGTAGTTGCCTTAATTTCTAGCCGTCCCGAGAAATTCATAAAGATACAAAACTTGAACAACTTTGATAAACCCTTACTTGCGCGGTCTGCAACAAATTCGCTATATCCCACAGTGATGATGTAACTGTGCCTCAGCTCGATCGGGCTGAGGTTTTTTTGCCAAAATTACTGGCAGATAGAAAGACGCGCTTGGCAACGGCGATCGCTTTGACGCCGATTACCCGCTAGCAAATTGCGGCGAGGAGGGCGCAAAACAGAGGTGGGTTGGCGGGAAGCTGCCACTGTAACGTTTTGTGATTGAATCTGAGACTGTAGCATTCGAATTTCCCGCTCCCAGTTGAAGTTCTCAGGGGCGCTAGAAAGATCGGGTTCAGACGGTGGCGGTAGCTGAGCCGCCAAAAAAGCGTCGCAGCCTGCCATAAAAGGAAAGCGAATTTGCTGGTGATGGTAGCGTACCCACTGGGCGCGATCGGCCAATAGCTGCGATCGCTCGGCTTCAGCAATTTGAGCAGATGCCAGCAACAAGGCTAAAGCGTCAATGGCGGCTTGCCAGTTTTGCAAACAAACGGCCTGCTGTACCTGCCAGCGATAATCAGTTGAGGCCACATCCGACTCAAAAAACTGCTGCGGCGAAGGACGGGCGATCGCAGGTAACGGTAAGCTCAAAGCGATCGCGATACCCGTCGCGACCCCTTTGCCCAAATTGGCCAAAACCGCTTGAACCACTAATTTTTTTTTCATACCCGTGCCCCCCAAACGTGTCATCAATGGGGAAGCTGTTGTCTGCTTCCCCTACAGTCACTCTTTATTCCACAGGCACAATGATCTGAGGATTGGTTTGGCCTGGTACGCGCATGGTGATGCGGATTTGGCTAGGGCAGTTGTTGACGTCGGCGCGGAAGCGATACAAGCCAAACTCGGCAGTGCCTGCTTCTAGGTCGGGTTCTGCTTGGGTATTGCCAAAGTTGGTGTTGGTGTCTAAGTTGCGCACCACAATAGTATTGTTAGCCGTCCCCCCCGGCAAATAAGCGCCGCCGCGTACTTCAATCCGTCCCCCCGGATCGCAACTGACTCGCAAAACAGAAACTTGAGGCCGATCAGGGTCTACGGCTGGCGGAATAGGCGCATCAATCTCAGCCGTGTGAATGTACAGCGTACCCTCTGCAAAGTAGCCTTCTACTCCACCAAACTCGCCGCCTTGCACATCAGCAGCATTGACTTCAAACCCAAAAGCATTGATGACGGTAGCTGGATTACGCGCATCAGTCAATAACACAACGGGCACATCTAAAATGCTGGATAGCCCTGGCCCCAAGGGGCCAAGCACCACATTTTCAGCGACTTCCACAAACACATCTTCGGCAATAATGGCGTTGGGGTCAGTGGGGTCAGGGGTACCAATGACGATCGCGGTGCCCCCTTCAAAGCCCTGCTGAGTGCGCCCTGGCATGGGCGTTGGATCGGCTAGGTCGGCAAAGGTTAGCTCTGCCGTAGGCGAGTGGATGGGTGTGCCCTCAGGTACTTTAACCGTAATATTCATCACCCTGAGTTCCCGCCGATTGACGCGAACGTTTTGCAAACGCCCTTCAATTTCGCTCAGCAGGGGGTCAACCTGAGCGGCAGCAGGCATGAGGCTAACGGTAGCAATAGCTGCACAAGCAGCCCCTAAAGCAGTTTTGATGTTCATGGTTATTCCTAATCGAAGCGTTGGATACGGATTAATTCGCAAA
>NZ_JBQLZL010000011.1:7001-72765 GCF_052168255.1 Almyronema sp.
GTTGGATACGGATTAATTCGCAAAATTGAGAAGATAAAGGTAGCCCCGACGGTTAAAAGTCTGGCGGGGGCTACCCTTCTAGAGGGCTTAGCGTCTAAGGCTCAGCGTCTTTTGGTGCCCTCAAGCTACTGGCAGAGGTAGCCCCCCGGTAAAGCCACATAAGTGGTACCAACTGGGCAGTCAGCATCTTCAGGACTGATGCCACCGCCAAGGGGTGAAGGATCAGGTGCAGGTTCAACCGCAGCCGTTGGACGAACAGCAATGGGCTGATTCAGGAAGTTAGGACTGCCTTCCCAGCCACCAGCACCCACAGCAGGTAGCAGCAGTTGGCGGTCTTCGGCTTGGCCATCGCCATCGTTGTCTTTGACCTCGCGATCGCTACCGCGTTGGCCGTCAGGTAGCGGTAGCTCTGGGTGATCGAAAGGAGCGCGATCGTAAATCACGCGTTCGTCTGTCAGCGCTTCCATGAAGGCGACAAGATCTTTCTTTTCGCGGTTGGTCAGCCCTAAACGTTCAATGTCTGGGTCGCGGTTACGGTTGTTTTTGAAGTCACCCCCGCGATCGTAAAAGTCCACCACCTGCTCCAGCGTCAACTGACCGCCATTGTGGAAATAGGGAGCCGTTAGCGCAATGTTGCGCAGTCCTGGGGTTTTGAAAGCACCATTAACCGCCCTACGCTCGTTGGGTTTGAGGCGTCCGGTTTCGGCTGGGGCTTCACCCGGCACAATCGGAAAAGGTGGCCCAGCTTGCTGTGCTAGCTTTGTCATCGACAGAGGATTGCCAAAGGGATCGTTGCCGCCCAGTCCGAGGTCTTCGCGGGTGGGGCGCACCCCCACGTTGTAAAACCCATTGTCATAAACAGCGATGCCATCGTTGCCCATCACCATGCGCTCTAAGGGCTGATTTTGCACACTGGCGACAGAAGCCTTGGTTAATTCTGGCCCTGCATGACAGTTGATACATTTCCCTTTGGTCTGGAAAACTTCCAAACCTCGAATTTCACTCCGGCTCAAGGCGTTGCGATCGCCTGCTAGATAGCGATCGACGGGGGTATCATCCGAAATCAGGGTGGCTTCGTAGGCTTGCACCGCTAAGCCAAAAAAGAGCGAAAAATTGTACTCCATCTGGGTGAATTCGTTCGCCCCTGCTTGGTCAGGCGGTTTGTTGATAAAGGCTAAGTCGCCGTCGTCGTCTAACCCGACTAACTGTGAGCTATTCCACCACTGATTGCGAAACGCGTCTTTAATCATGGCGCGGTAGGAGCCTTCTAGCCCATTTTGCGGGGCGCGGCTGCTGGCTCCTAGCACGCTATCGTCAGGCGCTACCAGTTGTTTGGCTAAAGGTCGCAAACTTAGCGTTCGATGAGCAGCTTTCGCCCGACGTTTGCGAGCCCGTCTGCCAATATCGGCAAAGCCGCGTCCTTCGGCTGACATCTCAAAGGCGCTAAGCGGTGGGCCAACAGCTTGAGATGCCAGCGAAGACTGATCCAGGCTGATGCGAGTTGTTTCCAGGCTGTCCTGACGCGATCGCAGCACCACTGCATCCGGATCTCGCTGCCCAAAAGGACTAACACCGTTAAAGTCGTTTTGCGCCCGACCATCCCAGAAGTTACGGAAGTTAAAGACTGCATTGATCACGCTGGGGGTGTTACGCGGTTCAACTCTGCGCACATTGATCCCATGAACGTTAAAAACTTCGTCGGGTACAGGGTTGGACGTTCCCGTTTGCTGGTCAAAGACGCTACTGTGTACCCCTTGTGAAGAGGCGACATCGTTCGTATCTGACAGCACAGTAGAATTGCGATTGTTCGGATTAGATAGTTTATGAAAAGGAAAGTCGTCCACTTTTAGCTGGTAGTTAGGCCCACCTAGCTGAAAAGTTTTATCCGGATCTGGAATAGCTTCTCCGTCTTCTGCATCTTCCCGCGTGATCTGGAGTAACCCAGGGCTTAGCTGGTTGCGAGAACGATTGTCAACTCCAGCATGGAAGTGACAGCTTGCACAAGAGGTTTTACCGTCTGAGCCAATCTGAATGTCCCAAAACAGGGCTTTACCCAGCCGCACTAAAGCCTCTTCATCTTTAACAAAAGTGCTGAGGTTACTGGGTTTGGGCACCGGGACGCTACTTAGAGGTCTGAGCGGTTCGGTTTCCATTTGGGCTGAAGCCACCTGCCCAACTGCGATGACGGCAAAAACCACAGCAGCAACCGATCCTACCCGCTGTAATCGGAACCGACGTCGTAACCAGCGTCGAGAAGTCCCAAGCAGCCAATCCCCCATAGGCCACTTGGGAACAAGTTTTTGAAAAAAGCGTCTAAGTGGAGTAAATCGCCAAGCAAAACAGAACGCTAGGCTTATCCCTAACGCGGCCAAGATATAATAATTCATAGGTTTCTAGTTGCCGATCCATTGCGGATCAGCAGCTTGATGACAGTTGAATGTGCAAGAACTCGACTGTTAAATGGTTCTGGTAGGTCTTCCCCAAGACCTGCCAGATTTTTTTGGATTGGTTCAATCGCTACTAGCTTTTTGGAGCGTGGCGATTAAACGTATTTGGCAGCCTTCCCCAAACCTGCCAAGCCTCTTGAAACAGTAAGGCTAATGAGGTTTCCTCCTGAGTATTAACTACCGCCTGAGCCAGTGCTGGTGCCCTTCAGGTGACTGAGCATCCTGTGAGGTAATGTGTTGAGTCGCAAAGCTAAAGCTCTTTTTGGGAGAATTTTGGCTTTGTCGCCTAAACTATCACTTCAATCAGTCAGCCAGCTAAAGGAGTAAGTAATTTCCACATGAATGAATACTTTTTGAGTGTAATCTCCACCAATGGGATAGTCAAAGTTTTTTTTATATGTTTTAACCAATCGTCCTGATAGGCTACAAAGCCGCTATATAAAGACCTACGGACTTTACTTTGTCAGATCTGCCCACGCCGTTTTATGAAATTTTGGAGATTGAAATGTCAAGTTTTGATGAACTTGTAAAGCTCGTTTCTCTACCATAAGATGGATTTATTGGACAGACTTTTGAGCTTATTGAGAATCTTTATGGATAATTGGCAGTTTTACGACGGTTGGATATTGCTCTCCGGTTGCGATCGCCAAAGTAACAATTCGTGACTCGATTAACCGACTTTCGCCTGCTGTTTTTCCAGTACCCGCATTGACCGCATAGGCTGGAAAGCAAGCCCCACTAAGGCTCAGACGTAAGGCATGACCAGCAGCAATCCGAAAGCAAGTAGGCTGTAGCGATACCGTATATTCCTGGGGATCAGCGGTGTTAAAATTAACCTGATCGAAGCGTTTGTAGCCTTGGGTCAAATTATATACCTGTCCCAAATCGTTCACCTCTGACAAGATAACGCACAAGTCAAAGCTGGGGGCATCGACGGTACAGTAAAGGGTGACCGATACTTCGCCAACCACCCGCAGCTCGGCGGCTAAGGCGGCTGTGGTGTAGGTCAATATGTCGCTACGGTTGTCTAAGTGCGATCGCTCAAATGAACCAGCCGGAATGCCAGCGTGTCCGCCTAAAGCGGGTGCTGGCCGCCAGGGATCATGCACTATTCGCTCTAGTACGGCTGACGGTGGCGGTAGAACTTCAGTCAGCCGACCGTCATCTTCACGGATGCTGGCTAGGCCGCTGCTACTAAAAAAGTAAGTTTGCACTGCACCCATAGGCCAAGTGTCAAATGAACGCCACTGGTTGCTGCCCATTTCAAACAGGCAAATCGCCGCTTCTTGCAGCAGTCCAGTATCTTCACCTTTAAGAAAGTGGTTAAACCAGCGAACCTGAAGACGATCAATCGGGCTGGCGGCGGCTGGGCCAAAATCGCGTCCGCCCACAACCCGACCCCAGGGAAGATGCCCCCAAGGGCCAATCCAGATCTGCTGAGGCGCTGAACCTGCCATTTCTTTGAACAAGCGGATATCTCCTCGCAGGTAAGGATCAAACCAGCCGCCCACATGCAGCATTGGGAGTTTGACATGGGCTAGCTGCGGCTTCAGCGCTGCCCAATATTCATCGGGCTGAGGGTGATCGAGCCAGTCGTGGAAAAAAGAATCGGGTGCCAGCGTGGATAAAATTTGCGGTCGAGCCGGAATCGCGTCGCTTAAAGGCAGATTACGAGCAGCGGCATAAAGCTTTTGATAAGCGGTTTCATCTCCGCGTAGACGAGCCGTTTCAGCCGCAATTTGCACAGCCCAGCCCAGCCCCGCTTGCAAACACAAAGCACCGTTTTCGTACGCCCAATCTGCATAGAGGTCATAGCCTACCATTGCCGGAGCGATCGCCTTTAGGGCAGAAGGTTGGGCTGAAGCCGCATAAAGCTGAGTCATCCCCTGGTAAGAAAAGCCATACATGCCCACCTGGCCGCTACTGCCCGGTAGCTGGGCGGCCCATTCCACCGTGTCGTAACCATCAGCCACTTCGTTGGCAAATAAACGAAACTCACCTGCCGAAGTGCCCCGCCCCCGTACGTCCTGAATGACGACAATATAGCCTTGAGCCGCGTACCAGGCGGGATGCGCATAAACAACGGTTGAAGCGATCGCCCGACCATAGGGCTGTCGCATCAGCAGTACCGGATAGTCTCCGGCAGCGGCAGGTCGATAAACGTCGGCTTCTAAGCAAACGCGATCGCGGGTCTGCATCGAAGCCGTTTCTAAGTAAACTGGCAGCATGGAAGAACTCTAAAGCAGATTTGACACCATACTTTAGCAGCACCAGCTCAGCTTAGTCGTCAGCCCTTTATTCTCTTGGCTAGTCAGGTATAGCGAAAGGCAGCGATCGCCCTGATGCCCGCGCTGCGGCTGGACTCGACAACAGCGGTTACACGCTATGGCTGGTTGTCGTTGACGGTAAACAGCCCCGCTACAGCGAAGGGATGCTGCTGACAGAACTGGTAGAGGTCTTGCAATCACTAGGCCCAGCCAAAGGCCGCATCTGCTTAATGCCCCGGTTCACAATAAAGGGGCGCTGGGAACACTCGGTCGCGACTTCATCTGGGGTTTTATCCGGCCTCCCTTAGCGCTGAGTCGCCCTAACCACTAAAATATACATCGCCGAATCGCGCAGTTGATTGACCCGCGAAGCCTGCAAGCCGTGGTTGGCAGACTCATGCACATGAGCCAACCCCAACAGCGTCGTCGTCCAGGCAATAATCAACGCTGACAAGTTTCGAGCAATGCGTTTGCGGCAGAAGGCACAGTGCAGCATAACGGTATTCCCAGTTCGCTAAGTGGTAGATCATCCATAGCAAAGATGCTATGAGGCTAGAATGCCCGTAGTTTGAAGCATCAAAGCTAACTGACATAGCCCCTAATGGCTCAGTTAGGCTCAGCCATTAGGCTGAAATTCGCCAGCTTGAACCTGAGAAGTCCCTGAGAGAATTTGGCAGCATTGTAGGCCATAACCCCAGTTTTGTTTACAGAATAATAAAAACTTAGCTTTTTGACTTTAAGCCTCAACGGCGAGGCGATCGCCAACTTGCAGCCGTTGGCCGCTTTGGGTGGGGGCTAGCCGGGTATTGACCGCTACTCGGTAAAAATGGTTAAAGCGCGATCGCACGACCCAAGGCGGCAGGGTTTGCGATCGCTGGCGGCTAAATTCTGCTTGAAACTGGGCAGTGGCTTCGCCTGTGTGCGGATCGCGAGTGGGTACGATACAGCGCTGACAAGGATTAATGCCTTGCAGCGTTACCTCGCCAATCCGAAAATTGACGGCCTCCCCCGACTCGCCAAAAAGCTGGTCTTCCCAAAATGCCGGAACACCGTCAATTTCTAAGTTGGTACGCAGGCGTTGACGTACGGCTTCTAAGCTGAGGGGTGGATACCAGCTAGCGATCGCCGCTAAGGTTGCTGTGCTAATAACGGTAGGGCCAGGAGAAGCGGTATCATCCGGAAAGCCCATGCCCCTGTCTTCCCGCAGATGGACAGGCTGGTCAAAATAGTGGCTAAACCAGTCTGCCAAGGCGGGTTTGCCTTCAGGCAGGTGAAAGCTCAGCGGTGCGGCTGAGGCTGTCTGCAACGTTACCAGACTCAGATCAGCGCTAAACTGAGCGCGAATGCGGTGAATTTTAGCCGTCCGCTTGCCGTTGATCACCCGTCCTTTTACGTCAAATAGAGCAAAGCGGCGATCGCCAACTAGCGCCCCACTCGGCAAAACCTGCACCTGCTGCACCGAAACTCCGTCTAAAGACTTGATGGGGTACAGATCAATCCGCGCTAGATAAGGAATAGACATAGCTAGAAAAGAAGCGTCAGCAAGAGGCGTTAGCGATTAAAAGTGGCCAACAAATTGGCGGCTGACGGCTGCTTTCAGGATAGAGTAATTTCTTCGCCAAAACCGAGTCCAGCCCGATAGATCGCTTCCTGGCAAGCGTCAATCGCCTGCTGCTGTAGAGAATTGGGCGGAATATCTTCACACAGTCGGCGGGCTAGGGCTTGGCTAGCGATACAAGCCAGTTGAAAGTCAGCTCCGACCTGCAGTAGATCTTGGAGAAATTGTTGAGAGGTGCGGCGAGTCAAGTAAAGATTACTAAAAAGAATTTTTTGAGGAACCAGCATGCCACGACGAGCCACGAGGGAACTAGCTTTCTCTTCTCAAGGTTCCCTGACTTGTCCGGAAAGTAGATATCCCGGTTAAGGGCTGCAAAATGCTATCGACCCAGCACCGCTGTCCCTTCGTAAAAATAAAGCCCTGCAATACACCCCGTCATTAAGGTGGCTAGCGTCCCGGCCCAAAGTGCTTTCCAACCCAGTTCGCTGATGTCTTGGCGGCGAGACGGCACCAGCCCAGCTAGCCCCCCCACAAAAATTCCGACTGAAGGGATATGGGCAAAACCACAAAGAACGTAGCTGACAATGACCATCGTGCGATCGCTAATTTCGCCACTAGCGGCCAGTCCGGCCAGGGTGAGGTAGGGCGGAATGGCGGTTTCTAGCAAACGGCGGCCAATAATTTTGGAAGCTTCCCACAGTTCTGGCCAATTGTCGGCGGGAGCCGTCATCAACGTCAGAGGCAAAAAGAGCGCCCCCATGATGTTTTGCAACGTCACCACCTGAAAAATTTGGCCGATCCAGCGCAATACAATGATTTCACTGTCTGACCACGAAGCTAGCCCTGCAAAAATCAGGTTTAGCAACGCAATTAAGCCTAAAATTGCCACAATTACCGCAGCAATTCCCACCGCCATTTTGACGCCATCTAAAGCACCTAAAATCAGCGCATCCATAGGACTTTGCTGGGTTTCAGCTTCTCCTTTTTCTTCAGGAACAATGCCTAAGGTTTCGGGCACCCCAGTTTCGGGTACCAAAATCTTAGACATGACAAAAGCAGCCGGGATAGTGAGTACCGAAGCGGCCATCAAATGTCCGGTAATGGCGGGGAAAGTAGGCCGCAAAAAGCCAGCATAGAGCGCCAAAACGGTAGAAGCAATTGAGCCAAAACAAGACGATAACACCGCACACAGCTCACTGCGGGTCATTTGGGCTAGAAAGGGTTTAATGGCGATCGCCGATTCAATGCCCACAAAAATGTTTGCAGCCCCCGCCAAAGATTCCGCGCCGCTGATATTCATGGCCGAGCGAAATAGCTTGGCAAAGACGCGCACAATCGGCTGAATGATATTGAGGTTGTAGAGCAAGCCAATTAAGGCAGCAAAGAAAATGACCTGAGGCAACGAGCGAAAAGCAAAAATAAAGCCAAGATTGAGGTTGTCTGCGCCAATGCGATCGCCTTGAACCGCCGCGAAGGGGGGCGTCAACGCTCTAGCTAGCCAGCGCCCCGCACCGACTGGCCCTGTCGCGGCGTTCGGATCGGGAACAAAGATCGGCCCAAACAAAAACCGGGCCCCTGCTTCGGAAGCGTCAATAATGCCGTTGAGCAAGTCATTGAGAATCAGAACCAGATCACGGGTGCCCGGTATGCGAAAAACCAGCAGGCCAATGACTAGCTGTAGCCCCAGCCCCCAAATGATGACTTTCCAGGGAATGCGGCGGCGATCTTCTGAACCTAACCAAGCAATCAAACACAACCCAAATAAACCCAGAAACGAGAGCAAATTCAGCATTGAGTTGAGTGCCTCCCGGAATGAACTAAGTGCTGAGCCAACGTCAATATTATTCGCAAACGTCCCCACCATATCCGAGGTCACTGTTAATTTGGCTGGTGCTTAAAACTTCGACATGCACTCAAGCCGAAACGATTGCTAGCTCCGATAATAGGAAAGAACTGCAAGCGGCAAGCTGTTTATGGATGTTTTTGCACCGATTCCGCCTGAGTGGACTCAGTCAGCCACCCATGCTTACCGATTTAATTGCCCTCACTGCGATGTGCCAAGCGCTCAGGCTGAGGCTGTTTGGATCAATCGGCGATCGCCTGTCTATACCGAAGGACATCGCCGCAAGTGGCAAGAATTCTATCACTGTAGCTGTGGGACGGCTTGGTGGGCCTGGAGCAGCGATCGCCCCCCAGCAGAAACTTACAAGGAGGTCTGAGCCAGAGCGATCCCAGCGAGGCCAGTCTAGACTGCTAAGATCGCTTTCAAGCGATGGTTGAACGCTCAGTCGGCTGTTAAAGCCAATCGCTTTGGCTCTTTGCGCATCTTTTGGGGTTTATGTCCGCAACTCTCACGCCTGAACGAAAACGGCATCTGCAACAGTTAATTATTCAGCTAGGGCTACCTGCTGCGACCGAAGTAGACTGGCAAAAGCTCAACCAGGCTTTAATCCACCCGTCTTTTCAGGCCAATGAAGCCTACGAGCGGCTAGAATTTTTGGGCGATGCGGCGTTACGGCTGGCAGCAGCAGAGTTTTTACTCCAGGCGTTTCCGGCGGCGTTGGTGGGTGAGGTAGCCGAGCTGCGATCGCGACTGGTTAGCGATCGCGTGTTGGCTCAGCTAGCCGACGACTACAACATTGAGCAGTTTTTGCTGCTGTCTGAGGCTGCTATTCGCGATCGCGCCGGACGCGCTTCTCGCTTAGCAGATGCCTTTGAAGCCATTCTAGGGGCGCTTTATGCCACCACTGACAACACCGCTTTGATCCATCCCTGGCTCGATCCGCACTTTCGCCGCTTGGCGGAAACCATTCGCACGGATCCGGCCTTGCAAAACTACAAAGCTGCTTTACAAGAATGGACGCAAGCCCACTACAAAGTCTTGCCTGAATATCGCACTCAAGAACTCAGCCAAAAACACGGCGACCCGGAACGTTTTGGCGCTATTGTTTGGTTTCAGGCGCGCCAGTGGGGCGAAGGTAAAGGCCCCTCAATTAAGCTGGCCGAACAAGCCGCCGCTCGGCAAGCCTACTATGCTTTGCAGGCTGTAGCCGACAGTTGAGCAATTGCATTTTGGCGGCTGGGCTGGGTGCTAAGGTGCGGTTCCGGCGAAATTTAGCCGTTTGGCTAGCTCACCGATTCGACAAGCCGGGTACTTTGGCTTCAGCAGTTACCTTTAGCAGTCAACAGATGACCTCTCAACTTGGTTTGGCAATTTTTGGGGCAGGGCGGTGGGGCACCCACCTGCTGCGCAACTTTTTGGCGCTACCGGGGGTAACGGTGCAGGCCGTTATCGAACCCGACCCCGCCCAGCGCGATCGCATTCAACGTCAGTTCAAGCTGCCAGAAGCAACTCAGCTGATGGCTGACTGGCAAGCGGCTTTGAACCTGCCTCAGCTACAAGCCGTCGTCGTTGCCACCCCAGCGCAAACCCATTACTCCCTAGTCGAAGCAGCGCTAAAGCGGCGGTTACACGTCTTAGTAGAAAAGCCGCTGACGCTAGATAGCCAGACCAGTCTGGCTCTGTGCCAGCTAGCCGAACGGCAGGGGGTGCAGCTTGTGGTGGATCACACCTATTTGTTTCATCCGGTGGTTGAGCAGGGTCAAGCTGTCTTGGCAAAAAAACGGCTCGGCCCGCTGCGTTACGGCTATGCTACCCGCACAAATCTGGGGCCAGTGCGACAAGATGTAGATGCCCTTTGGGATTTGGCCATTCATGACCTGGCAATTTTTAACCACTGGTTAGGCGAAACACCTTGCCAGGTGAGCGCTCAAGGCCAAACCTGGCTGCAAAATACGGTAACGGATTGGCCGCAGTTTCCTCATGGACTGGCAGATTGGGTGTGGGTGAAGCTAACGTATCCCAGCGGCTTTCAGGCAATGCTGCATTTGTGCTGGGCGAATCCTGACAAGCAGCGGCGTTTGGCTGTGGTAGGCGATCGCGGTACGCTGATTTTTGACGAGATGCAGCCAGAAACGCCGCTGACGCTGCAACACGGCTACTTTCAGCAGCTTGACCATCGCTATGTGCCTCAAGATGTTCGGCTAGAGGTAATCCCCGCGATCGCTGAGGAGCCTTTGCGTCGCGTTTGTCAGCATTTTGTTGCCTGTGTCAAAGCCAATGCGCCGTCGGTTCTCTCCTCTGGCCGGGTTGGCACGGCTTTGGTCAAGCAGCTCTCCGGTATATCAGCTTCGCTGCATCGGGGCGGAGAGGTCGTCGTCCCTGTTGACTAGGGTCAGCCGCAAACCTCTGCCGCTTGAGGCGACCTCACTCATCCAACCGAATCAACGACAACACATATTCTCCCTGGCTGAGCGCTCGGTTGGTAGAAACGTCATAGACCAACCCCGCCGACTGCGCTTGCACGTCAAGCACGCCGGGAAGCGATTCTAGCTTATTAAAGCAAAGCAGCTGATACAGCAGATCTCCGGCTTTGACTTCGGTTCCGGGGCGAACGCGATTTTCGATGACGCCCCCGGTGGTGGCATAGTACTTGGTAACCTGACTGCGATGAGCCAGCGCCATGCAAACTTCGCTAACATCATTGACTGTTACCTCAGCTAGCAACCCCTTGCGCACCAGATAGTTTTTGACGCCCTTTAGTCCGCGTTCAACCGATTGGGGGTTGAGTTGCATCCCCGTGCCTAGCTCCAGCGTCCAGGCTTCTATGTCGCAGTGGAGCGATCGCCCTAATTGCTCAAAAGCCGCCTCTAGAGCTAGCCAGGGTTTGATAAAGGCTTCGTCAAACGCATCGCCGTCATACTTGTCTAGCAAAATGCCAAAATCAAGGCCAAAATAGCAGGCACTCTGGTCGCGATCGCGAAAGTAATAGACATAATCAAGTCCTTCGTTGGTGGAGCTGTGTAAATCCACCACGTAGTCAGCATCGAGTGCCAAAGCCTGCAGCCGAATTCGATACAGTTCATGCACTGGTACCCCGGTCGGCGCAGCGATCGCCGCTAGCTGTGCGGCAAAAGCGTTTTGAATTTGCTGCCGATATGCCGTGACAATCGCTGTAACCGGGCTGTCTAAGTGCGATCGGGCAAAGGCCAAAATATCAGCGCCTGTTTTTTCGTAGTCCCAAAAAATACGGTTGTAGTCGCGTCCGTCATAGGGGTTGTAGCGTCCGGAAGCAAAGTTGTGGGCTCGCTGATTCACCCCCATCGGGTTACACACGGGAACCAGGCAAATTTCGCCCTTCAGCGTCGTATCGTCTAGCTGACTTAGCCACTGGATTAGCTCATGAATAACGGCATTGCCCGCCAATTCTGCACCATGTAGGTTGGCTTGAATATAAACCTTTTTGCCGGGGCGATCGCCGACGAAACGGTAAGTTTGCAACATCAAGCGATCGCCTGATGCCAACTGCATCAGGGGTAGAGCCGTAATCTTGGGATACATGGATTCTTTATACTGAAAGAAAATGTCCTAGCCTTAAAGCAGTTTGAGCCAGTAAGCTAACCACTTAGGCTAATCGTAGGAGATACATCATGGAAGTCAAGGCAGCTGTAGCATTTGAAGCGGGTCAACCGCTCAGGATTGAAACGGTACAGCTCGAAGGCCCCAAAGCTGGCGAGGTACTGGTCGAAATCAAAGCCACCGGGATCTGCCACACAGACGCCTACACGCTATCGGGTAAGGATCCAGAAGGACTCTTTCCCTCAATTTTAGGCCACGAGGGCGCTGGCATTGTGGTTGAAGTGGGGCCAGAAGTCAGCAGCCTCAAACCAGGTGATCACGTCATTCCCCTCTATACGCCAGAGTGCCGCCAGTGTGAATATTGCCTCAGCTTCAAGACCAACCTCTGTCAGGCCATTCGCGCCACCCAGGGCCAGGGGTTGATGCCTGATGGCAGCCGTCGCTTTTCCCAAAATGGCAAGCCCCTCTATCACTATATGGGCACCTCTACGTTTGCCAACTACACCGTCGTCCCTGAAATTGCCCTGGCTAAGATCCGCGAAGATGCTCCGTTTGACAAGGTGTGCTACATCGGCTGTGGCGTTACCACTGGCATTGGCGCTGTCATCAATACCGCGAAGGTAGAACCTGGCTCGAATGTGATTGTGTTTGGGCTAGGGGGCATTGGCCTTAATGTAATTCAGGGCTGCCGCCTGGTCGGGGCTGACATGATTGTGGGAGTTGATATCAATCCGGCACGACGAGAAATTGCTGAAAAATTTGGCATGACCCACTTCGTCAATCCCAAAGAAGTTGACGGGGACTTAGTGCCTTATCTGGTAGACCTAACTAAGGGCGGAGCCGACTACACGTTTGAATGTATTGGCAACGTCAACGTTATGCGGCAGGCGCTAGAGAGCTGTCACAAGGGCTGGGGTGAAAGCGTCATTATCGGTGTGGCGGAAGCAGGAGCCGAAATTAGTACCCGCCCGTTTCAATTGGTGACGGGGCGCGTTTGGCGAGGCAGTGCTTTTGGGGGGGCTAGAGGCCGCACGGATGTCCCCAAAATTGTGGATTGGTATATGGAAGGCAAGATCAATATTGACGATCTAATTACCCACACCATGCCCCTAGAGCAAATCAACCACGGATTTGAGCTAATGCATAAAGGCGAGTCAATTCGTAGCGTGGTGTTGTTTGACTAGCCCCTATTGGATTAGCCAACATTAGCAAACATAAGAAAGGGGCAGCTTACCCGTCAAAATCGGCTGCAAATTTTCGCCATAGGCACGCTGAATATTTTCGAGCGTCATCACCGCTTGGGGGGTGTCGTTGGCTAAGAGTTGACGGTTGAGTAGCAGCAGGCGATCGTAGCGGTTGAGCGCATTGCCCCATTCATGGCTACACACCAGCAGGGTTTTGCCTTGGGCTTTGAGTTCAGCAAACACCGCTAGCAGAATAGCCTCGGTTTGCTTGTCAATACCCGTAAACGGTTCATCGAGCAAAAACAGGTCTGCTTGCTGAGCCAAAGCGCGAGCCAAAAACACGCGCTGCTGTTGCCCACCCGAAAGCTGACCAATTTGGCGGTGCGCCAGATCTAGCATGTCTACTCGGTCTAAGGCAGCTTCGACGCGCTGCTTTGCCTGATCACTGGGCGATCGCAGCCAACCTGCACTGGCTGCTTCTGCCATCAAGGCAACGTTCCAAGCGGTGATGGGGTAGTTCCAATCAATTTGCGATCGCTGGGGAACATAGGCGACTCGTTGCCGTTGGCGGCGCAGCGGTACCCCTTTGAGCAACACACTGCCGCGATAGTCGGTCAAACCCAAAATTGCTTTGATTAGGGTGCTTTTACCTGCGCCGTTAGGGCCAATCAGCCCAGCCAGTTCACCCGGCACAAGCGTCATCGAAACTTTTTCTAGCGCCCGCACACCCCGATAAGTGACCGTCAAATCTTGAACCGCCAGCATATGCCAAAAAATGATAATCATTCTCGCAATCTATGGGCGATCATAACAAGAAAAAACCTGCCTGGGTCAGACAGGTTTGCATTATTTCAAAATCGTTTTCACGAGCAATTTGGTTTTGGGTGAAAGCGCCGCCAACGCAAATTGTGTTTACAAAGGTACGACCGATCGCTGGCAGGTTGGGCACACCGCATGAATCAGCAGTTGGCAATCGAGCAGATGATAGCCAGATTTTTCGGCAGTTTTTGCCCCCGCTTTGAGAACAGAATCATTCTTAAACTCGATGGTTTTATTGCAGCGAACACAGATGAGATGATGGTGATGGTGCGGGGCTGGCTGGTTAATTTCGTAGCGCTTTTGCCCTTCAGCTAGCTCTAACTCGCGCAAAATGCCCATACGAGCCATAAGTTTGAGATTGCGATAGATAGTAGAAAGGCTGATAGCCTCGCCTTCTTCTTTCAATAAGTCGCAAAGTTCTTCAGCGCTGAGGTGGTTGCCTTTAGCCAGGTTTTGAAAGGTCTTTAAAATGGTTTCTCGCTGGGGAGTCATGCGCCAGCCGCGTTCGTTCAGTTCGGCTTTGAGTGCAGTCGCGGTGTAAGCAACCATCGCCTTGTCCCCTTCTTAACAAATGTCAATAAAAATCTCTTATTGAGAATGATAGCGAATGTAGAATTTATTTGCAACAAATCCTCCTTGTTGAGAATGATCCCTAAGAAGCAATAAAGATTCGGCTATCAGCGATCGCTTTGCAAATCCAAGTTGGCTGGCCTGCTTTGCTAGAGCCATACCGTAAGGCTCAAATATGGCGAAAGGCAGACAACTAAAGCCAAGATGAAAGACTTGCTGTCAGTAGCTGGTAGCCCTTCTTAGCGAAACAGTGATTTGATGTCTCGCCAGAGCGGAAGCTGTACTGAGTGGCTTTGGGGTTGGGTCAGCAGCCCGTAGCTAGGGCTAAATAGCAGCGCCAGGAAAAAAATGCCAGAAGCTACCATCACAATAGCGGGCCCAGAAGGCAGGTTGATGTAGTAGCTCAAGTACAAACCACTAACGCTAGAAATCACCCCAATAGCAGAGCCTAGCCACATCACTTGGTGCAACCGGGGCACCAGCAAATAGGCAGCGGCGCTGGGTGTAATCAGCAGCGACAGCACCAGAACCACCCCCACCGACTTGAGGCTGGCTACAATTGTCAGGGCAATCAGCACCATCAGTCCTGAGTTCAGCAGGCTTACTGGCAGCCCTGCCGCCTGCGCTCCGAGGCGATCGAAGCTATAAAACAGCAGCTCTTTATAAAAAAGGAAGACACAGAGCAGCACCAGAGCCGCAATCAAAGCCGTGTCGCGCACGTCTGCTAGCGTTACCCCCAAAATGTTGCCAAACAAGAAGTGATTGAGGTCAATCTTGTTGTCTTTTTGGATCAGGGTGATCAAAATGATGCCAAAGGCAAAAAAGGCCGAAAATACAATGCCCATAGCGGCGTCTTCTTTGACGGGCGATCGCGTGTGAATTAACGAAATAACCACAGTGCTAATGACCCCAGCGATAAAGGCACCGATGTAGATATTGGTGCCCAACATAAAGGCGATCGCCAAACCCGGTAGCAGCGAATGGCTAATGGCATCGCCCAATAGCGCTAGTCGCTGCACCATCAAGTAGCTGCCCACTACGGCGCAAATGACGCCCACCAGCACGGCAATTACCAGCGATCGCTGCATGAAGGCATATTGAAGCGGTTCGGTGAGGGAGGTAAGCCAGTCCATGCTTAAGCGGCGCTCGAAAAGAACTGCACCTGACCCCCATAGGCTCTGACCATATTGTCAGCAGTAAAGACTTGCTGACGCGGGCCAAAAGCAACCATTTCGCGGTTGAGCAGTAAGATCTGGTGGAAATGGGTGATCGATTCGCCCAAGTCGTGATTGACAACTAGAACAATTTTGCCTTCGTCAGCCAGTTCACCAAAAATCCGAAACAGAACCGTTTCCGTTTTTTGATCGACCCCCACAAACGGCTCATCAAAGAAAAACAAGTCGGCCTGCTGAGCCAAAGCACGAGCCAAAAACACCCGCTGCTGCTGACCACCAGAGAGGGCACCAATCCGGCGATCGCGAAACTCGCTCATACCTACCCGCTCTAGGGCTGCAGCCGCAATCCGGCGACTAGGAGCCGAAAAGCGATTAAACCAACCCGCTTGCTTTACCCGCCCCATCAGCACCACATCCCATACGGTTGCCGGAAACGTCCAGTCAATCTGCGATCGCTGGGGGACATAAGCGGTTTGGGCTAGCTGGTCTACCAGCAGGCGATCGCCGTAGTGCACCCGTCCGGTGGTCAGCGGAATCAGACCCAGCATGGCTTTAACCAGCGTACTTTTGCCAGCGCCATTGGGGCCAAAAATGCCAACAAGCTGCCCTGGTTGTAGGGTAAAGCTGATGTTGCGTAACGCCTGTAAACTGCGGTAGTTGACGCTGAGATGTTCAACAGCGATCGCGCCGTTGTCTGCCATTGGAGTACCTCCGGGATACTTACAAAAGGTGGCGGTGGGGTGAGCAGTGCCTTTCACAGGATGCGCTATCAGACTTTGTGGTACATCAAGCTTTAGAGGTAGGGAGCCAAACCGCAGTCTCAGCCGCTCTATAGATTTTGCCGTAGCCCAGGTTAGGGAAAAAATCATGGCTGCCTGTTTTACCAGTGCTTAGACAAGCCTTAGCCCGACCTGACTTTCCCCTAGCGCTATCTACCGCTAAAGGCAGCAGGCTAAAGCAAAGGGCAGAATCAAAGACTTTTAGCAAAAAGCTTGCAGCAATTTGAGGGTTTTGACCCTGGTGGCTAGCGCTGTATTTCAAAGCTAGGACATTTATGAAAGGATTATGAAAAGTATTGTACGCTAAAAAAATGAAAGAATTATGAAATTAGGTAACCGTTCATGCAAGTAGGCACTCATCAGGCGATCGCATGGCTAGCGGTCGGCGGGTTGGGCTTGGGGATAAGCCTGAGCGGCTGCCAACCGCAAACTCAAGAAACGACTGCCGATAATCGCCCTGATGTCGTTTCCACCAGCACTATGATTGCGGACTGGGCAGCCCGTATTGGTGGCGAAGAGATTGATTTAGTCGGCATTCTCGAACCGGGTGCAGATCCGCATATTTATGAGCCTGTGCCTGCCGACAGCATTGCCTTTGAAGAAGCTGAGCTAATTTTGTATAACGGCTACAATTTAGAGCCAAATCTGATCAAAATCATGAATGCAGCCGGGGTTCAGGCCAAAAAAGTAGCCGTTGGTGAAGTGGTTGCCCCGCTAGATTTTGCCTACGAAGGACGGACTGTTCCGGATCCACACGTTTGGGGTAGTGCAGCCAACGTGGTGCAGATGGTGGCGCTAATTCGCGACGAACTTATCGCGCTTTCCCCCGAAGACGCAGCGACTTTTACCGAGAATGCTGCCGCTTTAACTGACGAATTGCAGCAGCTTGATCAATGGATTAGGGCGCAAATTCAAACGATTCCAGCTAGCCAGCGGCAGCTTGTTACCACCCATGATGCCTTTCAGTACTATACCGATGCTTATGGGTTAGCCGTAGCCGGAACCCTCATTGGCATAAGCACCGAAGAACAACCCAGTGCCCGCACTGTGCAGCAGCTAGCAGCGTCTATTCAGCAGCTAGGGGTACCCGCCATTTTTGCTGAAACTACCATCAACCCGCAACTAATCACGACCGTTGCGGCAGAAGCGGGCGTCAATTTAGCGCCAACCGAGCTATATTCTGACTCAATTGGCGCACCGGGCAGCGAAGGCGACACTTACATCAAGATGATGGTGTCTAATACGCGGGCGATCGTGGAGAATCTAGGAGGAACTTACCGTCCATTTCCGACTCCCTAAGCGCGAATGTGGTCGTAAACCCCCACATATTGCTCACCGGGATTGTGCCAGGAGTAGTCATACTTCATGCCCTGCAGAGCCAACTGCCGGAAGAGTTCTGGATTTTTATAGTAAAGATCGAGGCAGCGACCCAAGCCAGATTCCAAAGCGGTGTAATCAGACTCAAAGAAAACAAAGCCGTTCCGTTCTTCTGGCAGGTGCAGTTCGTCATAGTCCCAATCAAAGACGGTGTTAATCAGACCGCCCACACCCCGCACCACTGGTACGGTACCGTACTGCAAACCAATCATCTGAGTCAGACCGCAGGGTTCGTAGTTGCTGGGCACCACAATAATGTCAGCGGCGGCGTAAATCAGGTGAGCCAATTCTTCGTTGAAGCCAAGTTCTAGGTGGCAGTTAGGATTTTCGTTGAGGAAGGTTTTTTCATGCCAGAACCAATCGTTGATGCCCGGTTCGGTCGCAGAACCCAGTAAAACAAATTGAGCATTGCGGTGGAGCGAGTAGTACAGAGCATGATGCACCAGATGAACGCCTTTTTGCTGATCAAGCCGACCGATAAAGGCAATTAAGGGCTTATTGGCCTCTTGCATCATCAGCCGTTCGCGTAGGGCTTTTTTGTTGAGGATTTTGTCTTCGAAGTTGTCAGCATCGTAGTGGAAAGGAATGTAGCGATCGCTATCAGGGTTCCAAACTTCGTAGTCAATGCCGTTGAGAATGCCACCAAACTTGTAATGATGAGCATCAAGCGTAGGCTGCAAACCACAACCAATGGGGCTAAAGCGAGCCTCCCAAGCATGGTGTGGCGAAACTGTGTTGACGTGGTTAGCGTAAACGATGCCTCCTTTCATCATGTTGATAGCATCGTGGTTGTTGTCGCGCAGTTTATCGGGACGGTAATAGTAGTCGTCGCGATTAAGCCCCGTACCTCGCAGCACTTCTGGCCCACAGACCCCCTGGTGCTTGAAGTTGTGAATGGTGTAGCAGACTCGCTGGTCAGCCATGCCATGCCAGCCATACATTTCATAAAGCATCACGGGCACCAGCCCCGTTTGCCAGTCATGGCAATGAATAACATCCGGTCGCTTATTCGATCGCAGCAAAAACTCCAGGGCGGCCTTGCTAAAAAAGGCAAAGCGCATCGGGTCGTCAGGTGCGCCGTAGTAGACCCCTCGGTCAAAAAAGTTATCGCTCGAATGGGGTTGAATAAAAAAGCACAGCCGCCCATGCACCCAGCCACAAAAAACGGAGCAATGAACAGCGCCGCCATACCAGGGTACAAACAAGTCGCGGTAGGCATCATGCAGACCCCAGATGTGGTCGTAGCGCATGTTGTCATACATCGGCAGAACTAGCTCGACGCAGTGGCCTCGATTTTCTAATTCACGACTGAGGCCATAAACCACATCTCCTAAGCCACCCGCTTTAATTACCGGGGCGCACTCGGAGGCAATCTGCACAATGTACATGGCTTCTCCCTGCTTAATATAACTTCACTTATTATGTCTACATTCAAATAGAGGACAGGACATCTGACAAGAGCATGGTCTTAGGAGTTGGGTTTGAAAAACTTATCAGACAGCCTCTACCCATGCCACAAATTTAAGGATAGTCGAGGCGGCTGGGTGAGTTGCGCCCAGCGTTATCGGTCTTGCCAGTTGGTTGGCGAATGGCGATCGCGGATAGAAGCACAAACAGTATCGCAGTTAACCAGCCAAGCGTCAGGCTGTCAAAGTTTCTGGCTGATTTACAGGTTGGCTTTGATGTAGGCTTCCATCCGTTCCATGCCGTGCTTAATCGTGTCTAGATCAGTGGCATAAGAAATCCGAATGCAGTCGTCAGCCCCAAAGGCCACACCCGGAACGGTGGCTACGTGTTTTTCTTCTAAAAGGCCGTTGCAAAAGTCGAGCGAGGTCATGCCCAACTGGCTAATATCGACAAATACATAAAAAGCGCCTTGAGGCGTCGGGCAGGTGAGTCCCGGCATTGCTCGAATCGCTTCGACAATATAAGCTCGGCGCTGGGCAAAGGCTTGTCGCATTTCGGCAACGCAGTCTTGGGAGCCTTTTAAGGCCGCGATCGCACCATACTGAGCAAACGTACACACGTTAGAGGTGCTGTGACTCTGCAAAGTGCTACAGGCTTTAATCAGCTCGGTTGGGCCAGCTAGATAGCCCAACCGCCAACCCGTCATCGAATAAGCTTTGGCAAAGCCGTTGCTGATAATGGCATGCTGAAAAGCTTCAGGGCTAGCGGCACCAATGCTGAGGTGGGTCGCACCGTCGTAGAGAATTTTTTCGTAAATTTCGTCAGAGACCACCCAAATATCCGCTTCTACTACCACTGCGGCCAAGGCTCGAATTTCGTCAGGGGTGTAAACCATGCCTGTGGGATTAGAGGGGGAGTTCATCACAAACAGGCGCGTTTTCGGTGTGATGGCGTTGCGGAGTTGCTCAGGGGTGATCTTAAAACCACTGGCTAGGTCAGTTGGCACAATCACTGGCGTGCCGCCTGCCAGTTTGACCATCTCTGGGTAGCTAACCCAATAGGGTGCCGGGATAATGACCTCATCGCCTTCCTCGATCATCACTGTGATCAGGTTGTAGAGTGAGTGCTTGCCGCCATTGGTGACAATGATGTTTTCGGCAGCGTAGCAAAGGTCATTGTCGCTTTGTAGTTTTTGGGCGATCGCCTGTCGCAGCGCGGGTTCTCCGGCAGCAGGGCCGTAGCGGGTTTTGCCGTCGTCTAGAGCTTGCTTAGCAGCGGTGCAAATGTGGGCGGGGGTGGGGAAGTCGGGTTCTCCGGCACTAAAGCTGCAGACATCCAAGCCTTCTGCTTTCATAGCTTTGGCTTTAGCAGAAATAGCTAGCGTCATCGACGGTGAGACTTGGGTGATTCGAGCAGACAGTTTCATAGGCTTCCCCAGCGATTGAATCGGCTGATATTAACTTACGATTCTGACTAGCTTAAGACCTTTTAATGTCAGGCGTTGCCAGATTTTTAACTTTTGACAGGATTGATCAACCGAACGCCCGCGTCAGGATTTCCATCCTGACGCGGCGGCGACTGCTTGAAGAGGTGAACGGATTAAAGGGGTAATACCGATTCTTCAAAAGAAAGGTACAGATGAAAATGACGAAACGTATGTAGAGCCAAGACTGGTCAATTCAAAATCGAAAATCCAAAATCGAGAATTGATATAACTTGGGAGCGAGGGCGATTTGCTGGATGGTGCAGCCAGACTTTAGATCTACGCTAACAATCAGGTAGATTTGAACCGAGCCAAAACCGGGTCGCTCTTTTTAGGACGGAACCCGCAACGTAAATAGGTTTTATTAACCGACCTGTTTAGCCACCCGCAGCAAAGGATGCTATAGCTTTATCACCGAAGCTAAGACACCGAAATGGCTGTAAGCCGCTGACAGAAAAGCTTTCATTCTACCTTTTGCCTTGAGCTATATCTGTCTGGTTTTGCTAGATAAGCAAGGGCTGCAATTGAGGCGTTGTTAAATAAAAGACTTATGGATCTTAATCAAGCTATTGATCAAATTCGTCAGATTGGCACGAACGGTATTAACTGTGATGTTGATACCAACGACATTGTAGAGCGTCTGCTTGATTGGTCAAAGCGCTTTCGATTTGAAGTTTTAGAAGTTGATCAGGCAACTGTTCACTTGAAACTTTACTCGTTGCCAGAAAACCTGGCTGATTTTTGTCAGGAAGTTTATGAGTTTTGCCCCGATGTGATCGATCAAGGGTATGGCTGTCTGGCTGAGATGATTGAAATGTCTCAGGAAATGGGAGATGAAATAGATCCGGCTAATCTAGAGCTAGTAGATGGACTTGATCCAGAAGCAGAAGATTTTGGCTTAAAGGTGATGGCAAAAGACTTGCCTCGCACCATGGCGCTCATGCTTTGGTGGGATTAGAAAATAGGCTGCAAGCGATCTGACCTAAGTCCTCTGGTGAGGGGTAATAGTAAGGGGGTTACAGCAGCGCGATCGCTTACCTAAGAGAGCGTTTGAAAAGTGATCTGCTGTAGCCTTAGACACCTGTTGATCTCCCTGCCCCCTCAAAAAAGGATGTAAAAGTCTCTTTAAGGGGGATTTAGGGGGATCTCCACTTTTGCTATAGAAAATAAGACTGTTCAAACATCCTCCAAAAAACTCACTTCTCGGCGTCATTAGACAGGGCTTTTTGGGCAAGGCGGGTGGTATAAATAGCCGCCGCGATCGCCGCCAGCAATCCGCCTATCTGCAAGACCAGCACACCGGGTTTTGTATCTCGCCCCAGTAAGCTCATGCCAAAGTAGCCGATATAGACATAGAAGCTCAAGACGGGCAGCATCCCCACCCACGTACACAGCAAATATTGCCAGAACTTAACTTGGGTCAGGCTAAAGCCGTAATTCAGCACGTTAGACGGAATCATAGGAGCCAAACGGCTCAGAAGCAAAATTTTCCAGCCTTTTTTAGCAACGGCTTGATCTAAGCGATCAAACTGCGAGTTTTGCCCTATCCAGGCTTTTACCTGGCGACGAATTAAAGTACGTCCCAAAACAAAACAGGCGATCGCGCCGATGGTATCAGCCACCGAAGCCGACAACACGCCATTGAGCAAGCCAAAGACAGTCCCCGCTACCAGCACAAAAATCACATTGGGTAGACCACAGACTGTGGCGACGACATAAATAGCGACAAAAGCTGGAAATGCCAACGGCCCCAGTGATTTAAGCCATTGATCAATAGCGACTGCCCATTCTTTCGTTGGTAGCAAGAGGCTCAGTAACACAACAACAGCTATGCCTAAGACAATCAGAGCCATGAAGCTTTTATTTCGTAGCCAGGTTGCCCGCATAGAGCCTCAAAGAGTATGACGCGGAGGATTGACTCAGGATAGCTCAACTCAGCGTCATCCCTGTCTGTCAGCAGAAAGATTCGTACCCAAAAACAGCCAGAGCGCGATCGCACCTCGGCCTGCGGTTCTCCACACTGCTACCGCCGGAATTCCCTCTCTATACTGGTATTTAAGAACGTTTCCATTGGAGAGATCGCATGGCGCTCAACCCAGCGGTTATGAAAGCCGTCGAGCAGCTTCGCTATCGGGTTACGGTAGGAGATGTCGCCACTCAGGCGGGTCTCAATATTCAAGTCGCCCAGTCTGATCTGCTAGCGCTGGCCTCTGAAACCCAGGCTCATTTGCAGGTATCCGAAACAGGGGAAGTTGCCTATGAGTTTCCGCGCAACTTTCGCAGCATCTTACAGAGCAAATATTGGCGCTTGCGCTTACAGCAAACCTGGCAGCGGGTTTGGAACGTCTTGTTCTACCTGATTCGCATCTCTTTTGGGATTTTGCTGCTAGTTTCGATCGCACTCATTTTTATTACCATTGCGATTTTGTTGATTGCCATGAACTCTTCTCGTTCAGAGGGCGATCGCGATGGGGGCTTTGGCGACAGTCGGGGCGGTGGCTTTATTTTTGTCCCTCGTCTCTGGTTTGGGCCAGATTTGTTTTGGTTTTTTAATTACGACTATGGCAACCGTCGCTATCCGCGCCAAAAACCCCAGCGTGGCAGCAACAGCGAACTCAACTTTTTTGAGGCTATTTTTTCGTTTTTGTTTGGCGACGGCGACCCCAACGCCGATTTAGAAGATCGACGCTGGCAAACCGTGGGCAACGTCATTCGCAATGCCGAGGGAGTGGTCATTGCCGAGCAAATCGCTCCCTATTTAGACGAATTAGGCCAAGGCTGGTCGCAAGAATACGAAGACTACATGCTGCCTGTTTTGAGCCGTTTTAATGGCTTGCCAGAGGTCACGGCAGAAGGTGGCCTGGTCTACCGTTTTCCCGATCTCCAGGTGACTGCCAGCGATCGCCGTCAAGCTTCGGTTTCGGCCTATCTCAAAGAGTTTCCTCGTCGTTTTAGTCTGGCTAGTTCAGGGCAGATTATGCTGGCGGTAGGGTTAGGGGCGGCCAATATTATTGGGGCTTTAGTTTTAGGAGGGCTGCTGCAAGACCAGGCACTGGTGGCAGAGTTAGGCGGGTTAGTAGCCTTTGTCAACTCTATCTACTGGCTGCTGTTAGCTTATGGCACCGCCTTTTTGGGCATTCCCCTGGTGCGCTATTTTTGGGTGCAGTGGCGCAACGGCAAAATTGAGTCGCGAAATCAGTCGCGCCAACAACGGGCGATCGCTTTTAACCAGGCAGGTACCGACGTACAAAAGAAATTAGCCTACGCCAAACAGTTTGCCCGCCGCGAAATTGTCAGCAAAGAAGACCTGGCCTACACCACCGAGCAAGACTTAATTGAGCAAGAAGCCACTCAGCGCGACAAGCTAGACGCTCAATGGCAAAAACGCCTAGAAGAGCGTAACAACAATTCGTAGGCAGTCGTGTATTGGCTCAAGCAGCGGCCAATAATCACAGCAGGTTTGCAGAGCAGCTTTTCTAGGTGGCTTAGGTGGGCGATCGCGCTAAAGGCGGAGAGTGGCGGTGCCTCAGCGCAACGCCCGGTGAATTGACGCTGGCGACTTCTCCTTAAATCAACGACTACTTGCTCTCTAGTCGCCACAGCCACACCATCAAAGCCACCACCCCAAGCTGCAACGCCAGGTTGGGCAACGCTGTAGCCACTTCCCGCCCCGCCAGCGTTTGGGCTAAAAAGACAAAAGCCCCAATCAAACCAGACGCGCCAAAAGTGCCATAGACAAATTTGCGCAAGCCTTTATAAGGGGCTTTGGCTTCAGCTTTAAGCCGCTCATACTTTTCTCGACTCATACCTTTGGGTAGCGGATTGGGGGATTCAGGATTGGGCATAGGTTTATGAACTTGACAGCATGCTCAGATCCTACCGAGACAGGGTTCCTGTCGGAAAGACCCGATGTAAGGCGATTTACTCAGTCGTAGCTAATGCTTGCAGGTCAGGCAACACGGCTTTTGCGGCCTCATAGCCTCTTTGCATAATGGGTTGGGCTTGATGAAAGTCAAAAATACCGAATTCCATCAGCTTTGGCTCGATCAGCAAATGTGGCTGATCGGTTTGCAAATTAATTCGGGTGACCTGCTGTTCTAGCATGTTCATGCAGTTGCCGATCACATCAAAAATGTTTAAGCCAGTGGTGGGGTCGGGAATCCAATCGTCTACTTCGTCTTGTAAAGCGCTTTTTAGCGTCTCATAGCGATCGGCTAGACTTTGGACAAAACCGCTAGCAGGCACTGCGAGGTGTCCGCCGTTAGACGAGTCTGGGTGGGGCGAGGGCGTCTCAGTCGCGGAGTCGGGTCTCGATGGAGCTTCAGAGTCACTGTTGAGGTTGACCGCCACAATTGCGTCGGCTCCCATCGCCCTGACAACGCTCACAGGTACCGGATTCACAACACCCCCATCCACCAGGTAAGCATTTTCATAGCGAAAGGGGGCAAAAATACCCGGAATAGAAATACTGGCTCGTACCGCATCCACCATAGAGCCAGATTGAAAAATCATTTCTTGCTTTGATAGAAAATTAGTGGCAACGCAGCGAAAAGGAATAGCCGCCTCTTCAATCTGGTAGTCAGACAGATATTGGCGGATAAACTGCTGCACCTGGTCGCCGTTGATCAAACCCAAGTTGGGAAAAGAAATGTCAATCAAAGACACGAGCGTTTCTAGGCTGGCTTCATCGGCAAAGCTTTCTAGCTGAGCCAACGCCCCAACCACATAAACAGCCCCCACCAACGCCCCAATACTGTTACCTGCTAGATAGTCAACTTTAATATCGGCTTCTTCCATGGCTCGCAGCACACCGACATGCGCCCATCCTCTAGCACCGCCGCCACCCAGTGCTAAGCCTAATGCCTTAGTCAACTCACTTTTCCCTAATCTTTTACCGATACTGTTAGCTTAACGAAAGCTCGGTTTAAAGATGGGCAAGCTGGGCTTGGCCTTCTACAGCAACAGGTGCAGTCTTTTAGCTGAGCGTTGGGCAGGCTTTGCCCCGGTACCAGGTCTGCTCAATGACGGCAGGAGGATGGGGTTTGCCAAAGTAGTATCCTTGGGCATATTTAACGCCAAAACTTTTGAGCATGTGAGCTTGCTCAGCGGTTTCTACTCCTTCAGCGACCACTTCTAAATCTAGGCCATGAGCCAGCGAGGTGACGAGCTGACAAATTTTGGGCATGGCTTCGGCACCCGAAACAAAACTGCGATCGATTTTAATCGAGTCAAATACATTCCATTGCAGACAGCACAGCGTATTGCGACCTGTACCAAAATCGTCTAAGGATAAGTTGCCGCCAATTTTTTTGATTTGATGCGCGGCGGCTCGCACTTCACTAATAGCAATATCAGAAATTGAGGTTTCCGTAATTTCAAAAAAAATACAGCTAGTACCGATCGCTTTTTGGTTTAGCGTTTCTTCGATCGCGCTTAAAAAGGTAGAGTGGCTGAGGTCATCTACACATAAATTGATGCCCATTTTAATAGGGCAATTTGGGGAACTCCATTGAATGGCTTGATCATAAGCTCTACGCAAAACATACTGAGAAATAAGATGAATTAGCCCAGATCTTTCAGCGATGGGAATAAAAAAATCTGGATAAATTAATCCGTGTTCTGGGTGTTGCCAGCGCAGTAACGTTTCAAATCCAATAATAGGAAAATCTTCGGCTTGTAAGTCAACAATGGGCTGATAATAGAGAACAAGGTGTTGCTGCTCAATCGCCGTTCTTAAGTCTTCTTCCCAGTGATCACGCTCCTGCATTTTGAGCAAAATAGATTCGTCGAACCGAGCGATCGCAGGCATCATCGGCTCTTGCCGCCGCAGTTGTTTCGCTTCATACATGGCGGCATCTGCACGACGAATAGCCTGTTCTAGAGGGATTGGCTCAGGCGGAAGACGGTAAACGCCGATAGAGGCACTCAGCAAATATTCCCGCATCTCTAGCTGAATGGGCTGCTCAATCTTAGCAACAATCTGCTCTGCTGTGTCGTAAGCAAGGTTGACCTGTTCGCCACAGCGATCGCTAATTAAAATGACAAATTCATCTCCGCCCCAACGAATAACGCGATCGCAGGGACGAACAGCAGATTGTAAGCGCTGAGCAATTTCAATTAAGACTAAATCGCCTATTTTGTGACCAACTCTATCGTTGATATTTTTAAATTTGTCTAAATCGACAAACAAAACCGCATTGATGTTTTCGAGGTCAGCCGCTTCTAAAATACTGCGGTTAGAAATACGCGTGAGTGTGTCTGTGGTGGCTTGCTGGCGAAGTTGGGCTTCTGCTTGCTTGTAATTAGTAACTTCGGTAAAAGAGACGAGAAAGCCATCCGCTAGCTTAGAGGAATGAATGCGAAACCAGCGATTTTGGTACTCTTTACCTTCGTATTCAAACTCTAGTTCGGCTGATTTTCCGGTTTCTGTCACCTGGCAATACAGGTCAAACACACCATTTTCTAAGTGGTAAGGCGCAATGTCTAAGAGGCGCTTACCAATGAGATCGCTTTGACCCGCCATTTCAGCAGCAGCTTGATTTACCAAGACATATTGAAAGTCGGCAATCTTACCGTTGGCATCGCGAATGGCTGAAAAAGCCATCACCCCATCTAAGTTAGTTTCCAGAATAGTTTGCAGGGTTTGCCGCTGGGTTTCGGCTGTCTTTAGTTCAGTAATGACTTGCTCTACCCTGGCTTGAGACAGTTGAACCGCCCAAACTGCCGACCAAGAGGCGATCGCGATCGCCATTTTGAGCGCCCCTTCGCTCCAATAGTTAGAATGCCAAACATTCCAAGCTGAAAAAGTGTGACCGAGTCCGCAAAACAGAATAAACCCGTAGGTGATTAGGCGCTGCTGACCCAGCCAGGTCTGCGGATATTTACGCAGAAAAAACGTCAACTGGAAAGTAATAGCAAGATAAGAAAAAGCGATCGCTAGATCGGTACTGACATGAAGTGAAGTCAGCCAGGGATCCCAAAGATAGCAGGATCCATGCGGCATCAAGGCAAACAGCATATCCAACGGCAGGCAAGCATTGAATGACACTCTAAGGTTCCCTATAGATAAAGCCTTCAGGTAAAAAAAAGAAAAAAATCAGCAGATTTGCGTACGCAAATCTGCATAATCCGGATTTTGGGGGTACGAATAATTAACGACCGTTGCTTTTTACAAAGTAGATAGTGATAAAGCGAGAAGGCTGAAAGCTAAAGACAAAAGGAGAGCTTTTTTGTCAGCGGCTAGTAGCCATTAAACATCTCAGCCGCAAGGTCTATCGCGATCGCTGACGCTCACCTAGCCGCTAGTCTTTCAACTCGCGAAAAGACTGGCTAGTAAATTGCTCTCAAATTAGAGCAAAAATTCTTCGATCGCTGCGGCTACGCCATGTTGCTCTACCGCCGGGGCAACCCAATCGGCTTCTGCTTTGACGGCAGCAGGTGCATCTCCCATAGCGACGCCAATTCCGGCATATTGAATCATTTCTAAATCGTTGAAGTTGTCGCCGATGGTCATCACCTGATTAGCGTTTAGACCCAACAACGCTTCAGCCAAAAACTTTACGGCGGCTCCTTTGTTGGCTTGAGGGCTGGTAACTTCAAAAAAGGTCGATACCGAACTGGTGAAGTAAAGGTCTTGGCTGCTGTATTGTTGCCGCAGTTCGGCTAGCAAGGTTTGCACAAGTTCGGGTTGGGGGCTGAGGGCTAGCAGTTTGGTTGTTTCTAAGGTAGCGTTTTGCGTTAGAAAAGCACGTAAGTCTCCGGCGGCAATGGGCTGAATTTGCGATCGCGCGGCATAGGCTTGGGTGTCGGCAATAATTTCGCGAACGTGTAGCTGATCGTCAATATAGAGATGAATAGAAAGCGCCTGATCAGCTTCTAAAGGCGCTAAATACTCCAGTAGTTTGAGGGCATGCTGGCGAGAAAGAGGGCTGTGCTGGTAGAGCTTTTGGGTAAGGGGATCTTTAATTAAGGCACCCTGATAACTCATCAGCGGTAGCGTAGACTTGACTGCCTGATGAAAGCGCACAGCCGAGCAGTACATTCGCCCGGTGGCGATCGCTACCTGAATGTGTTTAGCTTGGGCTGCTTGAATGGCCTTGAGTACAGTGGGTTCGATTTGATTTGAATGACCTGATAGCGTACCGTCGATGTCAAGTACCAATAGCTGTATATTGCTCAAGGTTGACCTCCTACAACTGCTCCTTGGTGTTTTTTCTTTATCGAGCCTAGCAGCCATGCTTGCTTCAAAACTGACCCTACCCACGGAAGGCGAACTGGTTTGATGACAGGTGGAATCACTCAGCGCCAATTTACCCATCGTCTGCTGATGTTAACGCTCTGGATGTTGCTGTTAATTCTGGCGGTCGAAGTGGGTGTCGGCTGGACTAGCCAGTCTTTGAGCTTGCTAGCAGAGTCTCTACACACGCTGATTGATGGCTTCAGTACAGTGCTGAGCTTAATCGCCGTCACCTCGCCGCAGCGCACGTTAGGCCGCGAGATTTGGGGTCACGGTCGCACCGAAGTGGCTTGTACGCTGTTGCTGGTTGCGTTTCTCGGCTTTACTGGCTTTAGCCTGGTAATTATTGCGCTACAGCAGATGGAAACGGCTGCACAGGGCAACAGTCTAGCTTTTCTGGTGAGTCTAGATGTGCGCCTTGTGCAACTGGTGCTGGTGATGATTGTCGTGCAGCTAGGGGTTGCTTTGTTTTGTGGCTATCAGGCTAAGCAGCTCTCTAGCGTCGCTTTTAAGCTCAATACCAGCCACATTTTGCAAGATAGCTGGATGAGTCTAACGCTGCTGGTAGTGCTGCTAGGCATTTTGCGCGGCTATCGCTGGTTGGATCCGCTCTTTTCTATCTTGCTGGTGGGTATGGCAGGGCGCAGTGTGTGGCAGGTCATTACTGCCCAGTTGCCGATGCTCTTAAAACCAACCGCGATCGCCCCTGAAGCCATTGCTGAAATTATTAACGCTGTAGAGGGCGTCATCCGCTGTACGCGCATTCGCACACGCGGCATGGTGGGGCGGCAGGTGTGGGTAGAAGTTTGGCTCATGCTGCATCCCGAATATCTGGTTCAGGCTCACCAAATTGGTGAACAAATTGAAGCGGCCATTCGCGATCGCTATGGCCCGATTCGCGCCCAGATCTGGATAGAAGAATCTTTTGCCCAGATGAGCGATCTCTCTGAGCATCTGCCAACCCACGATCCTTATCCGTCTTCTGAAACAGACTATTGGGAGTAGCGATTGTTCGTCGCCAGCCCTTAGGGTGTGCCAAACGTCAGGGCTTTGCCGCGTACCGTATCGTCAAAATGCCCCCGCTCAAAAGCCACCCGCCCTGCCACAACCGTAACGGTGGGCCAACCCGTTAAATCCCAACCTTCAAAAGGACTCCAGCCGCACTTGGTTTGCAGTTCTTGGCGCAGCACGGGGCGATAGGTTTCGAGATCAACGAGAACCAAATCAGCGTCATACCCAGGCGCGATCGCCCCTTTGTTGGGTATTTGATAGGCTTTAGCCACTGCCGTAGACATCCAGTTGGCCACCTGAGCCACGGTGCAGCGTCCCTGCATCGCTTGAGTCAGCATCAGTGGCAAAGAAGTTTCTACCCCCGGCATGCCCGAAGGCGTGGCTGGGTAGCCTTTGCCTTTTTCTGCCAGCGTGTGGGGAGCGTGGTCGGTGGCAATAAAATCGATAACGCCATCGAGTAGCGCTTGCCACAAGACCTGGTTATCGTGGGGCGATCGCAGGGGGGGGTTCATCTGAGCCAGAGTGCCAATCGTTTCATAAGCAGCCGTATTGAGCAAGAGGTGCTGAGGGGTCACTTCCGCTGTTACCCAAGCGGGCTTATCCTGCCGCAGCAGTTCGGCTTCTTCAGCCGTCGAGAGGTGCAAAATATGCAGGCGTCGCTGGTATTTTTTCGATAGCTTCAGCGCTAGCTGCGTCGCTTCTAGAGCCGCCTGATTGTCCTGAATTTCAGAATGGACTTTCGGATCGCTGCGTCCGGCAAATTGCTGGCGTCGTTCTAAGATGCGGGCTTGATTTTCAGCATGAACAGCAATCAGGCGATCGCCCTCAGCAAAAATGGGTTCGATCGCGGCTTCAGTATCAACCAGCAGCGCCCCATGAGAAGACCCCATAAAAATCTTAATGCCAGGAGTGGGGGTTGCCGTGCGCAGGTCTGGCAAGTTTTCAGGCGTAGCGCCAATAAAAAAGCCGTAGTTGACCAAAGACTTTTCGGCGGCTAGCTTCAGTTTGGCATCGAGCGTTTTTTGAGTAATCGTCAGCGGTAGGGTATTCGGCATTTCTAAGTAGGAAGTGACCCCACCTCGGGCGCAGGCATGAGAAGCGGTGTAGAGGTCTTCTTTATGCTCCAAACCTGGTTCGCGAAAATGTACCTGCGGGTCGATTACGCCAGGTAGCAGCGTTTGGCCTTCAGCCTCAATCACCCGCGCCCCTACCGTTGGTGTGATCGTGGGGGCAACTTGGGCAATGCGATCGCCTTCGATACTCACAGCGCCAGTGATAAATTCGCCAGACGGGAGCAGAATACGAGCGTTTTGGATGATAAGGGTGGCTGTCATAAATGTCACGAGAGAGATTGGCCGTCTTTGCGGTAAATTGTGTAAATTGACTATGATCGATGAATTCGATGCTGCTTTTCATTCAAGTTTAGGTTTTGCCTGTGGCCGACAATCCCCACCAGTCTCCGCCGCCCGGTTCAGACGATGTTGCTAAACTGCCTGAGCAGCCAACACCGTCTACCCCACCGCAACCCACAGTCAACCCTTGGATTGAAGCGCTCCAGACGGTTGGGCTTAGTGTCATCTTAGCGCTCGGCATTCGCCATTTTATCGCTGAGGCTCGCTATATTCCCTCTGGTTCGATGGAACCCACGCTGCAAATCAACGATCGCCTCGTGGTTGAAAAAGTCAGCTACTACTTTAATGTGCCAGAGCGGGGCGATATTGTCGTTTTTTGGCCACCGGAAAATCTGTTTCCCGCTGGGGGACGGCGAGATGCCTTCATCAAGCGGGTAATTGGTTTGCCGGGTGAAACGGTTGAAGTCAACGGGGGTCAAGTCTATGTCGATAATAGAGCCTTGACGGAAGACTACATCAAAGCCCCCCCCGACTACCAGTGGGGCCCAGAAACCGTACCGCCTGAACACTATCTCGTTTTGGGGGACAACCGCAACAGCAGCTTTGATAGCCACTCTTGGGGATTTGTCCCCCAAGAAAATATTATTGGCCGTGCGGTTGTGCGGTTTTGGCCCCCTAGCCGGGTGGGGGGGCTTGACTAATGCCGCCACAAAACAAAAGCGGCCACTGCTAAAACAAAATAGCCAAAGCCTTTCTGTAAATGCTTGGCATCGATGAAGCGATTGAGATAAGCCCCCAGCAAAGTGCCAAAACTGGCAGCTAGCGTAAAGGAAACCAGCAACGCCCCGTCAAGCGTGACCTGGTTGAGGTAGCCCAAAAATCCCGTGGCTGACTTGACGGCAATAATCAGCAATGACGTGCCGATAGCGGTTTTCATCGGTACCCCGCCTAGCAGCACCAAAGCGGGAATGATGGCAAAGCCACCGCCCACCCCTACAAAGCCGGTTAAAAGACCAACGCCTAACCCCTCAATGGGAATGGCTAACCAGTGGTTCTGTGAGGGTTTGAGCGCAGATCTTGCTGGCTGGTGCTGGCGAATCATCAGCAGGCTCGCCAGCACCATCACCAAACCAAAGCAAATGAGCTGAAAAGTTTCGCTCACCCAGGGTAAGCCCGCCAGTCTGGCTCCCGCGTAAGCCCCAACCATGGCCGCAGGCGCAAAAATAGCTGCTATTTTAAGATCGACATTGCCTTGCCGCCAGTGCGGAATCGCGCCGATTAAACTGACGGTTCCGACCGTAACCAAGCTCATTGCGATCGCCGCTTTCGGCGACAAACCCAGCACATACACCAAAACCGGGACAGCCAGAATTGAGCCGCCGCCGCCAATTAAGCCCAGGCTAACGCCAACGGCGATCGCCAACCCATGCCCGACAATAAATGTCACCGTCATCTAGGCCATCCTCCCAACAACTTCGCCCCTCCCTGAACCCAAAAACGCTTTAGGCAGACAGCGCCAGTCGTCCGCAGCGTTCATTGGCGGGGACGGCTTCCATCATTTTTTGCGGATCTGGTAGATGCAGTTGCCCCATAAATTCAATAAACTCGTCTCGACTACGGCCAGCAAAGCGCGGATTGAAGGCTTTTTCTTCGGCAATGGTGGAAACGGTGTGGCCGCGATAGTCGTGGGCTGGATAAACCTCCGTAGCATCCGGCAGCGTAAACAGCTTTTGCGTAACGGAGTCATACAGCCGCCCCGCATCCCCACTTTGAAAGTCGGTGCGTCCACAGCCACGAATAAACAGGGCATCGCCTGTCAGCAAGCGATCGCCATTCACCCGATAAGCCATATGGCTATCGGTATGACCAGGGGTAGCGATCGCTTCAATTTCAATCTCTCCTAGCCGCAAAACTTCGCCATCTTGAATGAAGCGATCGGCGCAGGTGGCATGGGCGTTAGCAGGCACAATGCCCTCACAGCCTGTTTGTTCTCGCAGTTTGCCTGTGCCCGTAATGTGATCGGCATGAATATGCGTTTCCAGGCAACATTGCAGCGCTAGTCCCCATTCTTGAAGGAGCTGCAAGTCTCGTTCCACCTGCTCTAACACCGGATCGACCAAAATAGCAGCTTGCAGGTGCGTATCGGCAATTAAGTAGGTGTAAGTGCTGGATGTGTGATCAAAAAGCTGGCGAAACAGCATAGCGCATACCTCCTTTTTCCAATCACTTAATTATTTACTTAATTATATGCCTATTTAAGAATATGGAAGAACCAAAGGCAAAGGGCAGATTGAAAGCGTTTCTGCTAGCGGCTTTTAGCTATTTGAGTGTTTTAACCCTGGTGGCTCTAGCCAACGTTATGCAGACGTTGGCAGGTCGGCGAGGGTTTGCGGGGGAACGATAGGCAGTTCGATCACAAACACTGTTCCCGCTGCTGTAGAGGTACAGCTCAGTTGGCCCTGGTGTTGCTCAACAATAATCTGGTAGCTAATTGACAGTCCTAAACCCGTCCCTTTGCCCACATCTTTGGTGGTAAAAAAGGGGTCAAATAGCTTCTGTCGCACCGTTTCAGGCATCCCAGGCCCATTGTCTGCAATCGAGATGCTTACCCAACCGGGTTTGAGCAGTTGAGTTTGAATTTGAATTTTGGGGTTCGGCCCGCGAGGGGCAAGCAAAACCGGAACGGCGGGTGATGCTGTCTGCCGTTCCAGCAAGCCATTATCAGCTTTTGGCTGAGCCAAAGACTCTTCAAGGGCATCAATGGCATTGGCCAAAATGTTCATAAATACCTGGTTGAGCTGCCCACAATAGCAGGTTACAGGCGGCAAGTCTCCGTAGTCTCGTACGACCTCAATAGCAGGGCGGTTGCTTTGTTGCTTCAATCGATTGCGTAAAATCAGTAGGGTGCTGTCTAATCCTTCATGAATATCAGCCGTTTTGAGGCTGTCGCTATCCTTGCGCGAAAATATTCGCAGCGATCGCACAATTTCAGCAATGCGAGCTGCCCCTACCTGCATTGACCGCAACAATCGCGGAAAGTCTTCACTTACAAACGCCAATTCAATTTCTGCAATTTTTTGTTGAATTTCAACCGCAGGTTGAGGGTAATGCCCTTGATACAGCGCTAATAGCGCAAGTAACCCTTCGGCGTAGCTTTGGGCGGGCTGAATGTTTCCGGCAATAAAACTGGTAGGATTGTTGATTTCATGGGCAATACCCGCCACAAGCTGCCCGAGACTGGCCATCTTTTCACTATGAACAAGCTGAATTTGGGTTCGCTGCAATTCGTGCAAAGTCTGTTCTAGCGCAACTGCTTTTTCAGAGGCTTGAGCTTCACTTTGGCGCAGTTCTTGGGCTTGTAGCTCCATTTGAGCAATCAGCGTTCTTAGCCTAAGCGTCATCGTGTTGAAAGCTTCAGCCAGTACAGCCGTTTCGTCATTAGACTGCACCTGAATCGTTCGCGAGAGATCGCCAGCGGTCAATCGCTGGGTAGCTTCAGTCACTAACCGCAACGGTTCAGTAATTGAGCGGCTCAGTAATCGAGCTAGGGCAATGCCCAGCCCAGCCGCCACCAGGGCTAAAACAATTCCCTGGTTGCGAATTGCGGCCAGTTTGTCTTGCAAAAGATGAGTGGATAGGCCAATACTCAGCGCCCCCAAGGTTTCGCCCCCCACCACGACAGATTTGCCTGCCAATAGGGTGTCAGCTTGCCATTCAAAAACCGTTTGCTCACCTTGCATCAGCCGCACTCCAAACGGATCGGACTGCAAACTTTGTATTTGAATGCCTTCTAGATGGGCATCTGAGACAACGCGACCATCTGCTTGATAAGCTTTGCCAGCTACTAGCAAGCCTGCGTCAAGCTCTCGGCTGAGCTTGGTCATGAGATACTTCAGCTCGTCGTAATCGCGCAGATAAAAAGCATCGCTAGCAGCAGATACCATCACATCTAGCATCATTTCAGCCTGATACTCTAATTCAGTTTGAAAAGCTTTGCGAGTGCGATAAATAGACAGCCAGCTAACGCCAGCTACTACCACCACCAACACCGTTGTGATGACGAAGGTTAGCTTAGTGGCTAAATACCTGGTTGGATAACGAGTCTGAGACATGCATTACTTACTCGGCCTGAATTTGTTGGTAAAGCGATTGCAGATAATCCAGCGACATTTCAGCGGGGATTTCGTCAAACTGGGTTGTTTCTTCAAACTGCTCTAAGATCGATTCTCCTTCCGGAACGTCGTCGAGATTTGTTAACAAGGCTTTGAGCCTGTCTACTTGCTGAGGGCTGAGGGTTGCCGAAACCACCGCTAGATGGCGAGGCACAGCTTCCGTGACGGCCAAAACCTGCATTTGGCTGCTAACCTCTGCCGGGAGGTCTGAAAAAGTGCCGCTGTCAACGGCTCCTGCGGCTACATCGCCGTTAATAACCCACTCGACGGTATTTTCATCGCCCTGGCTAAAGACGTAGCCAATTTCGGTAGGGGCGATCGCTGCCTGAATCGAAGCTTTTTCCGTTAGCGTCAGGCCAGCCTGTTTCAGCAAGACCATTGGTAGTAAGTAGCCCGTAGTTGAGTAAGGGCTGTCTAAAGAAATGAGATGACCGGGCAAATCGGCTAACGATTGCACCGGACTCGTCTGCATAGCAAAAATAACGGTGTGATACTCAGCTACACCTTTTTTCCAGCGGCGTAAAATTGGCTGAGCTGAGGTTTCTGCTTGAATCCGCATCACTGGGTAGGGGCTATCAAAGTACAGGTCAACTTCGCCCGTTTGTAGCCAGCGCATCATCGTATCCATATCAGGCGCAATCTTGACACGTCCTGCTTTGATGCCTGAATCAGCCATTTGAGCGGCCAGGTAATTAGCAAGCGGCTGATATTGTTCAACCTTCAGCGTTGGATCGGCAGAAATATCTCCTAAAACTAACGTTTGCGCTGGGTTATCGGACGGTGATTGATCCGCATTTGAAGGCGGTGCAGCGGATTCACTCAACTGACTACAGCCAGCCAAACTGCTAAACAACCCCACAATTAACAGACGCTTGACGACAGCCTCCCACTGAAAAGAGGATAAGTTCATGGTTTAGAACCTCTTAATATTGCAGCTAGTCAGCGCACCCCTCGCGCAAACAGAAAGGCAGCAAAAAGGGAAAAAAGAGGATGACGAAATCTCTTGTATATTCTTTTATACATAGAGAATTCAGTAATTACCGGGTTTAAGTCTCAAGCGTAACAAATTGATGCCTGCCGATTGAGATTGAGATCACCGCTAGTAGTGATTTAAGTTGCAGCAAAAAAGGCGGATGGAAGCTTCCATCCGCCCCTTGCTAGCCGGAGCAAGGCCGAGGCTATTCTGTTGTGGGGTTTTTACGGGCAGGCGTACTCAGCGATCGCCTGCCTGCCCCATAACTCCGTTCTACCTAAAACGTGGCCAGAACCCCCTTACTTGTTAGCGTCTGACTCTGAAAATTCAGCATCAATCACGTCATCTTCGCCGCCTGTGGCGCTGTCGCCGTCGGCAGGCGCACCCGCCTCAGCACCAGGGGCACCCGCAGCAGCGCCATCGCCTTGCTGATACAAATTGCTGCTGACGGTATAGAGTGACTGTTGCAGTTCAGTGGTTAGGGTTTTGATCTTGTCGAAGTCTTCGCTGGCGATCGCTTCTCTAAGGTCTTTAATCTGGCCTTCGATTTTTTCTTTGTCGGCTGCAGGCACCTTATCGCCTAGCTCACCAATTTGCTTTTCAGCCTGGTAAGACAACGAATCGGCCTGGTTTTTAAGGTCAATTCGTTCACGCCGTTCTTTATCGGCTGCGGCATTGGCTTCTGCATCTTTCACCATGCGATCGACTTCTCGCTCATCTAGAGTCGATGCCCCGGTGATGCTAATAGACTGCTCTTTGCCAGTGCCTTTGTCTTTGGCCGTTACGTTGAGAATACCGTTGGCGTCAATGTCGAAGATGACTTCGATTTGAGGAACCCCGCGAGGAGCCGGGGGAATCCCATCGAGCCGGAACGTCCCTAGGCTCTTGTTGTCGTTAGACATTTCCCGCTCACCCTGCAGGACGTGAATTTCGACGTTGGTTTGGCCGTCTACGGCAGTCGAGAAGACCTCAGACTTTTTGGTAGGAATGGTGGTGTTGCGCGGAATCAGCTTGGTCATGACGCCACCTAAGGTTTCAACCCCTAAAGAGAGCGGCGTAACGTCTAGCAGCAAAATGTCTTTGACTTCGCCAGCTAGCACACCCGCTTGAATAGCCGCCCCAATGGCAACCACTTCATCCGGGTTAACGCTTTGGTTGGGATCTTTGCCCAGAACGCGCTTCACCAGTTCTTGTACAGCCGGAATTCGGGTAGAGCCACCGACTAGAACAATTTCGTCGATGTTTTCTTTGCTGAGCTTGGCATCGCGCAGCGAATTTTCGACCGGGATACGGCAGCGATCGATGAGATCAGATGCCAGTTCTTCAAACTTGGCGCGGGTTAGCGTTGTATCTAGGTGCTTTGGCCCGTCTTGCGTAGCTGTGATAAAAGGCAGGTTAATTTCAGTTTGAGTAGCGCTAGACAGTTCAATCTTGGCTTTTTCAGCCGCTTCAGTTAGCCGCTGTAGCGCTTGCTTGTCTTTGCGCAGGTCAATCCCTTCAGACTTAGCAAACTCCCCTGCTAAATAATCAACGATCTTCTTGTCAAAGTCGTCACCGCCGAGGTGGGTGTCACCAGAGGTCGAAAGCACTTCAAAAACACCGTCGCCCACTTCCAGAATAGAAACGTCGAAGGTACCGCCCCCCAAGTCAAAAACAAGAATGGTTTCGTTGCTTTTCTTGTCTAGACCATAGGCAAGAGAGGCCGCCGTCGGTTCGTTGATAATTCGCAGAACTTCAATACCTGCAATTCGACCTGCGTCTTTGGTGGCTTGACGCTGAGAGTCGTTAAAGTAAGCAGGAACCGTAATCACGGCTTGGGTAACGGTTTCGCCGATGTACTTACTAGCATCGTCTACGAGCTTGCGTAATACCTGGGCTGAAATTTCTTCAGGGGCAAACTGCTTTTCAGCGTTAGACGACTCTAAACGCACATTGCCGCCAGAATTGAGGACGTTGTAAGCCACTTCAGTCGCTTCGTTGGTCACTTCATCAAAGCGACGACCGATAAAGCGCTTAACAGAATAAAACGTGTTGCCTGGGTTCATCACCGCCTGACGCTTGGCGATTTGGCCGACTAGGCGATCGCCGTTTTTGGCATAGGCGACGACAGAAGGCGTCGTCCGAAAACCCTCTGCATTAGCAATAACGGCAGGCTTACCGCCTTCCATTACCGCTACACAGGAGTTGGTGGTTCCTAAGTCAATGCCAACAACTTTGGCCATAAAATCTTGCTCCGGCTTAACAGCTATTTACTATAGTGCTAGGCAAAAGCGGTTCTCTGAAGGGGGGGTTACCGAACCTGAAGGTGAGGAATTGACGGGGTTTCAGATATCAGGTGCCCAACGGGCTGCCTTTGTATTAGGATGACCAGACTAGCTTTTTATTGTGCAATTTACGAGCAGAGGAGATTTTGCTGATATGTCAGATCTCAATTCTCAGCCGCTGAGCAAAGCCATGTTCAACAGCCTCCAAATTTTGGCTGAAAGAGGCGACCAAAAGGCGATCGAAGCTTTGGCGCGATCGCAGGAACTGGGTCTAGAACCGATGGACGACAATGATGAAGCCGCTGGCGACCTGAAAGTTGTGCTGGAATGGTCGGATGGAATGCACATCGTCACCGATCAGGGGGCTAGCTTTATTCCTAAAGAGGTGATTCCTGACGAGGATTAGTCTGGAGCGATCGCACCCGGTTGAGGGCGGCTGCTAGTTCAAAACGGCGAAAGCTGGCAAAGTCGCTGACGATGCGATCGCTGAGGACTTCTAACCCTTGCTGTTCAATAGCCTGCATGACTAAGTCCAGCACCGTTGCTAAGGGCTGTTTGCCGTCTAGGTAGTGGCGCTGAGCATAGACCATGGCCGCTGCGATCGCCCTGAGCTGTCCCGGCTCGATCAGCTGCTCAACAGCGGCGAGATCGACGGCTTCGTTGCCAAAGCGCAGTTCGTCTACATCGCGGACTTTGAGGCTGACCTCACGGCGACCTTTGCTAGGGTCAAGACTGTCGGGATGAAGAATCCGAGGGGCGATCGCGCCAAAGCGCGGCCCCCCTTCAGCCGTTCGTTCGGTGGCATATTGCTGGGCGATCGCTTTGGCGGCGGCGGTCACATCGGCGGGCTGGTAGCTGTCTAAAGCAATGACGGTGTCGGCTACGTCGAAGTAGTCACCGCTGCCACCCATCACCAAAAGCGTAGAAATGCCGTAGTCGCTATAGAGCGGACGAATTTTGTCAATAAAGGGGGTAATGGGTTCTTTGGCCTTGGCAATTAGCGCTTGCATGCGGCGATCGCGAATCATAAAGTTAGTCGCGGCTGTGTCTTCGTCTACTAGCAGCGCCGTGGCTCCCGCTTCGATTGCTTCAACAATGCTAGCGGCCTGAGAAGTGCTGCCGCTGGCATTGGTCGTCGAAAACTGCTGGGTTGATCGCCCTTGCGGCAGGTGATTAATAAACGGCGAAATATCAACTCCGGCTACACTGCGACCGTCTTCAGCCCGAATTTTAACAGCGCCAGCTACAGTAATGACCTGTTCGCGGCCATCCCCCGGAATGTGATTATAAATGCCCTGTTCGATTGCTCGCAGCAGCGTAGATTTGCCGTGGTAGCCGCCGCCGACAATTAAACTAATGCCTTGAGGGATACCCAGGCCGCTAATTTGCCCTGCATGGGGACAGTCAAACACGACCCGGAGCGAGTCTGGTGAGCGAAAAGCCGTCACCTGCTCCGTCAAAGGCCGATCATCTACGCCACTGCGTCGGGGTAAAATCGCTCCATCGGCAATAAAAGCCACCAGTCCCCGATCGCTTAACTGATGGCGGATTGAGTCGGCATCTTCAGCCGTCTCTAGATGGTGCTGTAGCTCGGCTGCCGACAGATGAGGATAAATCAAAGCGCGATCGACTAGCGCTGGGATATCTTCGCACAGCAGTGTCGCGGCCTGATGCCCCGCAATGCGACGGCCAAAAGCAGGCAGGCCAACCACAAAACGTAGCTCTACCGTTGTCGCCGTGACAAAGGCAGTGGTGCGATCGAGAATGGCCTGTCCTGGACTCATCACTGCAATCAAGCCGCTTTTGCCCGAACCTCGCTTTTGTTTGAGTTGTTGCGCGGCTCGATCAAACTGGCGCGTGAGATAGTCTCGCAGGGCGATCGCTCGACTTTTGTTTTGATATAGCGCTGCTGGAAAGCGGGCGATCGCTTGCGGCACCTTAACCTGAAGCTGGCTGGGCGCGGCAAATGGATCACCCTGGACATAGTCAATCGTGAGGGTGAACGTATCAAAGCGATAGTCGCCGCGAATCGACTTGTAGGCTTTGTAGCTTTGGCCATCGAGCTGGCGTAGCTTTTTTTGTAGGTCTGTCTGAGAGGTCATGAGCTGGGGCGATCGCCTTTAATTTCAATGCGAGTCCTGACGGCCTGATCAACCTTTCCAGGCAGTTAACAAAATTTGCACTAGCATAGAGCAGTCATGAAAGATAGACAACGCTATTTGATCCAAGCCTCTAGCTTGCCGATAGGGTATGGCTAATTAGCCAGGAGCCAAATGCTATTTCAATCCCGCCATCGCCAGCCCCGCACGGCTACTTCTGCCGCTACCTCCCCGCTACATTGGGTGTTGCCGCAGCAGCTTGCCGTTGGCCCGTTTCCGACGGTAGCTGACCTTGCTGAGATCCAAAAAGCCAAGATTCCAGCCATCATAACGCTTTGTAGCCAGTCAGAAGGGCAACTCCCGGCGATCGCCCGTGTCTTTCGCTGTCAACGCTATCCTTTGCCCGATAGTCACAGCCCTGATCAGCTCACCCCTGAGCAAATTAGCGCCGCCGTCGCCCTGGTAGACGATTTTCAACAGCAAGGACAGCCAACCTATGTGCATTGTCTGGCCGGGGTTGAGCGATCGCCTTTAATTTGCACCGCTTATCTCTGTCGGCACTACCAGCTACCCGTTTGGGAAGCACTTAACCACCTCAAAACCATCAACCCGCGTACCCGCCTCACCCCGCCCCAGCTCAAAACGCTGCAGCAGTGGGCTAAGCCTTTTGTTTAGAGGGCTAAATATGGCGACCATTGGCATGGTAGCCATTTGAGGCAGCGCCATTCAAAACGACTGGCTCTTCGGGAACCTCTGGAACGTAGCGTCGCTGCTGGTAATAGTAATCGTAGGTAGACATTGCACTGCGCTTCACCCCATTGATTACTGTTCCTAACACTGGAATGCGGCTAATTTGCAAACGCTCTAGCGTCTGCATCAAAGCGGGCGAATGGGTTTTGTCGAGGCTGACCACTAAAACCACTCCATCCATATGAGTGGCTAAGAGGCTGGCATCAACCAGCGTCGCCAGCGGCGGCGTATCGTAAATCACCAGGTCAAACACCTTATCAACCCGATTGACCAAATGTTTCATCTTTTGAGAAGCCAGCAGCTTGGTCGGATCAGGGGGAATAGAGCCAGCGGTAATGACATAAAGATTTTCGTGTTGGGGTGACTGCTGAATCACCTGCCGCAGCGACAGCCGAGCCGAAATCAGGTTACTGAGTCCTCTAAAATTAGCCAGACCGAGGCGAGTATGAACTTGTGGCTGTCGCAAATCGGCATCTACCAGCAACACTCGCTGTCCCATAGCTGCCGCCGTTTCAGCCAGATTGATAGCAATGGTAGATTTACCATCTCCGGGTAGGGCAGAGCTGACCGTCAGCGATCGCACAGGCTTGTCTGACCCCAAAAAGCGAATACTGGCATGTAAAGCCCGGAAGGCTTCGACAAAGCTGTGGTTTTCGTACGGCTGGTGAGGAGCGCTCAGACCCCCTGTACGGCTACCCTCTACCACAGCAGCCAGGTGTGTAGTCGGCAACTGACGACAAAAAGGAATTGTCCCCAAAACGGGCAGTTGAGTCTTTTCTTTTAGCTCATCAGCGCTGTGAAAGACGGTATCTAGCTTTTCGGCTAGCAGGGCGGCTGCCAGACCTAACAGCAAGCTGGCGGCAAAGCCTAGAATTAAGTTACGAGGAATATTGGGAGAAATCGGCTGTTCTGGCAAATCTGGAGCATCCAAAACCTGCCAGGGAATTTCGGCTTGAGCGCCTTCAATTTGTAACGTTTCTCGCGTGGTTAAAAAGCGATTCAAGCTTTCGGTCGCGACGTGCAGTTCTCGTTCTAAGTCGGCGTACTGGCGAGCGATCGCGGGCAACTGCTGCATCTGCTGAGCCAAAACCGCCTCCGACTGAGACAAACGGCTGCTTCTACTTTCTAACGTCTGAATATTGTTTGCAATTTGCGCCCGTTCAATTTCTAAAACCCGCTGAGCCTCATCTTGTAAAATCGGCAGCAGGTTTTGCCGCTCTTCTTGCAGCACGGCCATTGCTGGGTTTTCATCGGTAAAGCGAGTTGTTTCTTGGGCAATTTTGGCTTCAAGTTCGCGGATGCGGCTAACCAACTGCTCGTAAACAGGCGCGTCTTTAAGCACTGAGATGGAGCCAATTGTTTGCTGTAGCTCTTGCCACTGCGATCGCACTGCCGCCAACTCCTGATCTAACGTCAGCCGCTCTTGCAGCAAGGCAACTCGCTGCTGGCTGAGTTCTTGAGCCTGCGTACCCGGATCAATGAAATTATACTGCTGGCGAAAAACCTGGAGCTGTCCCTGAAGCTGATTCACCCGTTGTTCTAGCTGAGGTAGCTGCTCGTTGACAAACTCAATCCCCTGTCGCAAGTTGGTTTTACGCTCATTGAGGCTATAGGCCAGGTAAGCAGCCGCCAGCTTTTCTAAAACTGTTTCAATTTGCACCGCATCTGGATTGCGGTAGCGTACCTCCAAAATCTTGGTATCTTGTAGCTGCACAATCGTCAGGGCTTCCATCAGACTGTTGTAGTCCAGATCGGGGTAGGTTTGCTGTAGCTGAGCGATAATCGGTGCTAGCAGTTCAGGGCTTTTTAAAACTTGAATTTGCGTATCGTAGTCTAACCCCGTCTGCGGTAAATCGATTGTGGGCGTTAGCTGAGCTAGCTCATCATCGGCGGTAACGGGTTCTACCAAAAGCTGAAACTTGCCTTCGTATTTCGGGGTTTGAGTAAACGTAGTGGCCACGGCTGTCGCCAGCACCGCTGCCATCACCGTGACAATAAGAACCGCGCGACGGCGTACCAGCGCTAAGCTCTGACGCAGATCAAAATCGTCTTCGTCGTTGATCAAAGCCTGCGGCCAGGGCAACTGTAAAACTTGAGCGGGGGGATGGCTATGGCCGTTTGACCCGAAGGGCTGATAGGGTTCCATTAAGCTGACTCCTCAAACCACAAATAGTAAAAATTCGTTTGTTTGCCCACAAAACAGCTCCTCAAAAGAAAATTGAAAAAGGCAGCAAGAGCCGCAAGGGGTTAAAGAGAGCACCTAAGTTTTCCGAAAGGTTGGTCAAGCCAGAGGGCGCTACCACCACCACATCTTGATGGCGCAAGATGGGGTTGGTATCTTCGTCGATGCCAGCAGACAAATCTACCTCAATGTTGCGCCGGGTCGCGGTGCCATCTGGGTTCAGGCGAATCAGTTCGACCGATTCAGTGCGGGCTTCGTTGCTAAAGCCACCAGCCGCCAGTAGCGCCTGATTGAGCGGCGTATTGGGGCGTAGCTTGACGACGCCGGGTTCTTCCACTCGCCCCACGACATTGACCTCAATCTCATTGGGTGAAAAGCTGGCACTGGCAAGCTGTACGGCTTCTTCCGGGCTGAGGTTGGCAGCTTCTGGCACCACAATGGTATCGCCCTGCTGCAAAATCAGGTCTTGCTGCAAGTCGCCTCCCTGCAACAGCGCCCACAAGTCAATGGGAATGGTTTGGGTACTGCCGCTGCGGGTTTGTCGCCGCACTTCAAGCTGGCGAATATTGGCAGTCGGGGTAATGCCCCCGGCCACTTGTAAGGCTCTCGTCAGCGTGGGTTGGTCTTGGTTGTCTTCTTCGATGTTGAGCTGGTGCGAACCAGGCCGAAAAACTTCGCCCACGACAGCAATGTTGAGGGATTGGTCAGGCACTTCGGCAAAGTTGGCGGCTGCAAGCTGATTGATCGCCGCTAAGTCGGTTTGCGCCACGGTGGGAATCACCAGGGTGTCGCCATCTTGCAGAGCCGGATTTTGGCTGAGATCACCTTGCTGAAGCAAAGCCCATAGATTGACTTGAGTAACTTGAGCCGTACCGTTGGCTTGGGGACGACGGAGCTGAATTTGGGCTAAATCGGCAACTTGGGTGAGGCCACCAGCGGTTTGAATAGCCTGTACCAAGCTGGGGAATTTGGCTCCTTCTTCAACCGCTAGGGTATAAACACCAGGACGGCTGACTTCACCTGCGATCGCAATTTCGACCGGACGCGGCTGTAGCAAACTGACCGTTACCAATGGTCGCCGCACCAGGGGAGCATAGGCGACACCGATGGCTTCTCCGGCAGCCGCCAGCGACAGCCCTTTGACGGATACCCGGCCTACCATCGGTAAATTTAAGGCTCCATCGACCAAAACCTGATACTCGCCGCTATATTCGGGCACGTTGAAAACTTCAATCTGCAAGCGATCGCCGACTCCCAAGCGATAGGCTTGCTCGGTTGCGGCTGGCAGGGCTGGCGTAGCGGTTGGCCAGTTATTGATGGCTTCAGGCGCTGATGGCAATTGTTCTAGGGTTGAAGCGGGTATCTGCGCCCAACTCGAACTAGCCGCGATCGCCCAATAGATTAACCCCAGGCCGCCGCCGCGAAGCAATTTGAGGGGAGAGAAGACCGATATCAGCATAGCTTCTAAGACAGAAAGATTGGAGCCAAACAGGTTATGAGGGGAGAAGGCTCACCAGAAAATTAGCAGTTGCGTTGAAGGTTGCCATAAGCTTAACGGCTAAAGTGATTTCTGGCGAAAAATATTTTGACAGCAAGCTGATCAGAACCTAGCCAAACGTTGCACCCGCTAGAGCCATACTATAGCGATCGCCGGGGAAGGACATCTACAGATTTCCAAGCGCCTCTATCAAACTTTATCGGTTCCTTTTGCGTAAATACACAGAGCCGCCAAAAACCTCATAAAACCTCAATGTTTTTGCCTTAGTTTTTTTCAACTCAAAAGTTTGATATTACTGTCAAGCCCCTTGACGATTACCGCTGAGTTTGTTTTCTTTTAGTTATATTTCTTTTGGAACTGCTAGTAGATACGCTTGAAAATTAGCTGTATAGCCTAATTTTTGCGATTTTCTGCTAAATTTTTAGCACTCCCCCAGGGATTTATCGCCGCCAAAAACGGGTCAAATTGCTCAATTAGAACTCTCTTTTTGGTTCACTCAACATTTTATACCGGGTCATCCAATAAGTATTATTCAGCACATTTTTGGACAAGCCTTGGGGGAATTTGGTTTTTATTCATGTCCTTTTGCGGCAATCTCTGTAGCTTTGCATTTTTAAAGAAAATGCGAGTTGTTTTTTATACCGCCACCAGCAGTAAACGCAAAAATAATATTTCTTAATATTAATCAGGCTAATTCTAATTACTATTTGCAAAGGCTTGTTTAAGGCAGAAATAGCCTAGTTCAAAGCCAACAACGCGTGAGGAGTTGAAACATGACGCTATCCGTAATTGGCCATGAGCGACAGCGAAGGCAAGGGTCATGGTACTGGGGGACAGGGTGGATACTGGCAAGTTTGGCCCTTTACGGCACGGCTGAATGGGGCGTAGCTACTGGCAGCGCTGAAGCGGCTGAGGCTGCAACCTCGTCAACCCTTAGTCAGGCACCCGCGGTTGCAGCCACCCATCCGGCACCCGCCGTTCCTCGCTTGAGTCGCTTAGCCTCGCAAGTACATACCTCGCAGCAGTTATCTGACCTCACGGCAGCTTCTCTGGCTCCTAGCGCGGCTCTCACACCTGAGCTATCTTCCCTTAACCAAAATGCAGCGGGTAGAACGGCTGATTCGCTCACCCAACCCGGTTCGCAGCCTGGGCAGGTGGCTCAAGGGTCAACCCTTGCCGATGTTCAAGGTCACTGGGCGCAGGCGTTTATTCAACCCTTGGTGCAACGGCAAATTATCAGAGGTTTTTTAGACGGAACGTTTCGGCCAGATGAACCCGTCACGCGCGTGCAGTTTGCCGCTTTGGTGCGTCAGGCTTTTTCCGGTACGGCTGTGCGTACGCCCTTGGTTTTTAGCGATATTTCGCCAGACTACTGGGGCTATGAAGCAATTCAGGAGGCCACGGCACTGGGCTTTTTAAGTGGCTATCCGGATGGAACCTTTCGACCCAATCAGCCCATCTCGCGGGTTGAGGTGTTGCTGGCTTTGGGGAGTGGCTTAAATTTGTCGAGTACAGCCGATGTCAGTACGGTGCTGATGCGTCGTTATGCAGATGCCGGAGCGGTGCCAGACTATGCGCGATCGCGCGTTGCTGCTGTCACCGAAGCCCAAATTGTCGTCAACTACCCTGATGTAGGGCTGTTAAGACCTAGCCAACTGGCCACCCGGGCTGAAGTAGCAGCCTTTGTCTATCAAGCTCTGGTGGCAACCGACCGCGCGCCAGCTTTAGCCGCGACGAACCCTGTCACCCGCTACATTGTGGCTTATGCCCCCCCTGGCCCCACCCTGGCTGAACTAGAAGCGATTCGTAACCAGCTTTTGCTGCCCGATACGCCAGCAGAAGTGCCCGCTTTGGTTGTGGCTCCCACGGGTGCTTTAGGCATTCCAGGTTCAACAATTGGTTCACCGACTGCCTTTGGGGCAGATTGGCGAGATGTCTTTTTTGGCGCTACGTTTCAGGAACGGGCTCGCTTTACCAATCGTGCGGATGGGGCTGTTTCTGTCGGCTTTGGCTTGGGAGATGCGCGTAATTTAGTGGGGTTAGAAGTAGCGTTAGCCATTGTTGATTTGCAAGGTGATGCCTTTGAAGATGGCGGCTTTAGCTTTAAGCTGCATCGACAGTTTGAAGGGGGATGGGCGATCGCGGCTGGGGTTGAAAACCTGATTACTTTTGGCAATCCTGATGGGGGAGAAAGCGGCTATGGGGTCGTCAGTAAAATTTTTCGGCTTAGAGACGATCCCAGCCGACCTTTTAGCAGCATCACTACTTCGGTTGGCTTAGGCGGCGGTCGTTTCCGCAGCGAAGGCAGTGGCGAGAATGACGTTGATGTTTTTGGCAGTGTGGGGATTAGAGTTGTCGAGCCTGTTTCTGTGATTGCCGATTGGACGGGACAAGACTTAAATTTAGGGGTTTCGGTCGCGCCTTTGCGCAACTTTCCTTTAGTGATTACGCCAGCCTTAGCAGATGTGACCGGGGAAGCGGGGGATGGAACCCGCTTCATTATGGGCGTCGGGGTCGGTACCACATTTTGATTGCATAGAGTCCATGTTTAAGGAGTAAACAAGGATGCGGCTGCTAAATTTTCGGCTAAGTTTTTTGATCGGGGTGAGCTTTGTTGCTATAGGCTTAACCGATAGCTTGCCTGCTCAAGCTCAAAGCGGCAATGCTTCTGATGTGACAGGCAATATTATTACTACTGGCGATATTGCTGGCGGGGCTTTTCAGCCGCAACCGTCTACCCCAGTGAGCGGCACCCCGGTGGCGGCGGCGATTAACGCTGCCTTAAATCAGGCGGTCGATCGCTTGGCTGAGTGTACTTTAGCGCCTCCCTCGACTGGGCTGGCTGCCGCAACCACTCAGACGGCCTATTGCAGCGCCCAAACGAGCCTCTATGGTCAACTGGTCTCTCCCGGCGGGGGTGAAACCCCGTTGCAAAACAGCCTCATTACTCAGGGGGCACCGACTGCGCCGACTCAGCAACTGGTAACCCGCTTAAGTAGCTTGTTGTCTAGCGATCCGACAGCAGCTTCTCTAGAGAGCACCGTTGCGGCGTATAACAGTGTGGTTCGCGGTGCTGATGCCAACTTTTTAACTAATTTACCTGCTGAATTTCAGGTGATTCAGGCGCTTTTGGAAACGGCCAACAATGCTGCGCTTTTGGCTGCCAATGAAGCAGCCGCCAATAACTAAGCTGTTGAGGGTGGCCAGACCCGCCTCTCGGCTTTCCCGAACCCAACCCAACTATGAGGAGGTAGCATGTTCGGGCAGTACCGATCTCAATCTCAGCTCGATCATTTAGCGAAGGCGGCAGGCCAGTTGCGATCGCAGCTATCTGCTTTGCCGCAGTCGCTAAAGCTTTGTATTATCACCCAGTTTTATCCGCCTGACTACGCCGCTACGGGACAACTGATTGAGGATTTGGCGCAAAATTTGGGCCAGTTTAACATTGCGGTTGAGGTCTTTACTGGCCAACCCGGTTATGCCTTTGATCAAACCTCCGCGCCTGCTGTAGAAAAGTCTGAGCGGTTGGTCGTGAAGCGATCGCCCATTGCTCGCCTTTGGTTCAACCGGATTCGGGGCAAAGCCATTGGTGGCCTGCTGTTTTGCATTCACGCTATCTTTTACTTACTGCGAACCGCTCGGCAGCATGAGGTTTTGCTGGTGACGACAGCCCCTCCTTTTCTGCCGTTTTTGGGTTACTTGGCTCAGCGATGCTTGGGCTTACCCTATGTTTGCCTGCTCTACGATTTGTATCCTGACATTGCGATCGCCTCTCAAGTCCTTTCTGATCAGCACTGGCTAGCCCGCTACTGGCGACGGCTCAATGCTAAAGTTTGGCAGCAGGCTCAAGCCATTATTGTGTTGAGTCCGGCTATGAAGCAGCGCCTTGTAGATTACCAGCCCGAACTGGCTACTAAAATTTCTGTGATTCATAACTGGGCTGATCCAGAGCAGATTGTGCCCATTCCTAAAAATCGCAACTGGTTTGCCTGGAAGCATGATTTGGTTGAGCCTTTCACGGTGCTTTATTCAGGTAACATGGGTCGCTGCCACGATTTAGAAACGGTGATAACGGCTGCTAGATACCTGAAAAATAAACCCATCCGCTTTGTTTTTGTTGGCGGCGGCGCTCAGCGTCATCACTGCCAGCAAAAAGCCGAAAGCCTGGGTTTAAAAAACTGTCTGTTTTTGCCCTACCAAGCCCGTGAAACTTTACCCTATTCGTTGACGGCTTGCGATCTATCGCTGGTTAGCATTCGTTCAGGCTTTGAAGGTTTGGTTGCCCCCAGCAAGTTTTACTCTTCGCTGGCAGCAGGTCGCCCGGTTGCTATCATCAGCGAAAAAGATTCTTACTTGGGTCAACTTGTCAAAAAAATCGGCTGTGGCGCGGTTTTTGAACAAGGCAATGCCAAGGCGCTGGCTAAGTTCATTCGTTATCTCAGTTTAGATACCACGGCGGCGCAACAAATGGGCGATCGCGGACGCCAGCGTCTAGAGTCTTGGTTTTCTCCTCAAACCGCCACTCAACAATATGCAGCCGTATTAATCAAACTAGCGGCTTCTCACCCACAAACCGCTGCTGTGCCCTACCCGATCATCTACAAAAACTAGTCTCAACCGCAGCTAAGCTGCCAAAGCTTAATCAACGCCCTACCGTCGTTTGTCTTACACGGAGCGTGAAACGGTTTGCAAAAAGATGAAAGTCTTAAGCAACGCTTAATTAAAGGAGCCGTCGGTTCTTTTGGCCTCAAAGTTATCTCTACAGCCTTAGCGTTTGGTCTAAACCTGTTGCTAGCTAGATTGTTGGGTACTGAAGGATTAGGAATATACGCTTTAGCCATCACCTGGATAGGTTTATTGAGTATTCCTGCAAAACTAGGTTTTCCTCAATTGTTGGTTAGAGATATTGCTATATATTCTTCGCGATCGCAATGGGGACTCCTTAAAGGTCTATTAAAGCGGGCATATCAAATAATAGCTATTCTTTCATGTACATTAGCTCTACTAATGGCTATTCTTGCCCGATTCTTGCTCACAGACTCACAGACATTTTTAACTTTAGTTGTTACCGCACTCAGCCTACCTTTTAGCTGCCTCAGAAGCCTCAATCAGGCTGCCATGAGTGGGTTTTACAAAGTCGTTCAAGCTCAATTACCCGAAAGCTTAATGACGCCTTGCTTAATGACACTGTCAATTTTGATCTTTTATGGCGTACTAGACGACAAAGTCACCCCAGTTTTGACAGTTGGCTGTTACGCCATCGTGACGCTCATTACGTTCCTTTTAGGTCTTTGCCAACTGAGCTATACCTTACCTAAAAACCTGCTTGCGGCTACAGCTGAATACAAAACTCACGCCTGGATACGCATGGCACTACCGTTCATGATGCTAGGAGCACTATACATTGTCAATTCGCAAGCAGATATTGTCATGTTAGGAGCCATACAAAATGCCGAATCCGTTGGCTTGTATGTAGTTGCCAACAAAATAGCTTCAATAATTGTGTTTATTTTGATGGCTAGTAACTTATCCCTAGAGCCAAACATTGCTAGCTTATATGCCCTAAACCAATTAGGGCAGCTAGAAAAAATTATTCGGGAATCTTCAAAAATAGTTTCAGCTTTTTCTTGCACCGTGGCAGCATCCATTATTTTTTTTAGAGACAACCTTTTGAGTTTATTTGGTCAAGAGTTTTCCCATAGCAGTATAGCTCTATGCATACTGGTAATAGGTCAATTAGTTAATGTTTTAGCTGGCCCAGTAGGACTACTGCTCAATATGTCCGGCAACGAAAGATTGACCTTTTTTGCCTTTTCCTTTAGCGCCATTGTAAACATTTTACTGAACTTTTACTTAATACCTACTTTTAATATTGAAGGCGCAGCGACTGCAACCACCATTAGCATGGTTATATGGAATTTACTAAGTTTAGCTTTAGTCATAACTCGGCTTAACATCAATCCAACCGCTTTAGGAAGCAGTAGAGCACGAAGCTAATATATGCAACCTGGTAGCCTGTTAAAAATCTTTCCCCCTCAGTATCAATCTGCCTTATTGACGCTTACCAATCACCAGCGTGGGAGAAATATCACTGTCTTTGATGACGATATATTTATAACTTCCTATCCCAAGTCAGGAAATACCTGGTTGAGATTTTTAATCGGATATCTGTTATACGAAGATCAATTAACTGGATTTGACAACATAGAAGTAAAAATACCTGATATATACGTTAACAGAGAATATGAACTTCTCAGGTTGCCCCGGCCAAGAGTTCTAAAAAGCCATGAATATTTTGACCACAGATACAAAAATGTGATTTATATAGTTCGCGATCCACGAGATGTTGTCATTTCATATTTTAACTTTCATAAAAAGACGTATTTTATACCACAGGATTATCCGCTAGAAAAATATGTTGACAAATTTATTGCTGGGACGTTAGACCAATATGGAAGCTGGGAAGAAAATGTTAACAGTTGGATACGAGTCAAAAACAGAAACAAGCGGTTTTTACTCATACAATATGAGCATTTATTAATAAACCCCAGATTAGAAATTGAAAAGATAGCCGATTTTTTCAAACTTAAAGTCAGTGAAAAAACAATAAAAAAATCGGTAGAATTTAGTTCTGCCAAAAATATGAAAAAATTAGAGCTTATGCAAAGTAATAGCTGGCTTCCTACTAAACACAGTCGTAAAGATATAGCATTTATAGGGTCAGCTACGTCTAAAACCTGGAAGTATCAGCTTCCTCTATCCCTAGTTTTGTCTATCAACAATGCTTGGGAAGAACTCATGATGGAATTGGGATACTTGTAAAACTGCAATCAAAAAAATGTCTGTACTGCCAAATTCGGACAACCTGCTAAAAAGTGAAATGGCTGATTGGATAGTCGTCAAAGATTGCCCGTCGTGTAAATCTGAAAAAGCTGTTGATCGAGGCAAACTACCGTTAGCTTTTTATCATTTCGCGGGGGAGAAAGTTTGTATTCCTCGCAAAGGCATTTCAGTTTTTGAGTGTAAAAACTGCAAACTTTTATACAAAGATAAAATGCCTTCACAGTTGCTTTTGTCTCAACTGATTAGCAATAAATCTGACTTTGTTTGGTCGCACCAATATAATTTCATAGACGAAACTAACTTAATTAATAGCTTATTTTGTGGCAGCAGCAGCTATGACTTGCTAGACGTCGGCACAGCAAATGGAAATTTGTTAAAAGCTTCTGCTAAATTTGGAGGTAGGCGTTCTGCTGTAGATATCGTGCCTTATCCACATCTAGAAATTAAAGATCAGGGAGAATTTATACAAGGGTTTATTGATGACTCTTCGCTAGCTTGGAGCCATCAAAAATATGACGTCATTACTTTATTTGATGTTTTAGAACATTTGTACAATCCCATAGTTGCTTTTTCTAATTTAAAGAAATTTCTCAAAAAGGATGGCTTTGTTGTTATAGAAACGGGAGACTCAGACCAATACTGGTGCCAGCATGAAAAAATTAGCCACTGGCAGTATGTCAGATTGTTTGAGCATCATGTCTTTTGGAATTTTCAGGCAATTAGCTATCAAGCTCAAAAAAACGGCTTTGAAATTGTTTCTTATACGCACAAGCAAAACAAACACCTTAAAGATATTTCTTTACTCAAAAAAATTGAAAACCTTTCTATGCTTGGATTATACTTCAGTTCAAAAAAAGCTTATTACTTATTAGGTAAGCTAATGAATAAGCAGGGTATACAACCCATCAATCTTTTCTCCAAAGATCACTGTCAGGTAGTTTTAAGAAGCATCAACTAATTCTTGGCCAGAAAAGTTAGAAAAAGTTTTGTATTAAACTGACTTTGCTTAAATACAATGACAGCAGTCAATACCAAAACAGTTAATAGCTTTAAGCAGGTTGCCGAACCCAAGATTATGCTTTTTGATTTGGCTGTGGAGGGGCACCATCCGAGCTATATTCGTCACTTAATAACATACTGGCACGATGAAGCATTGACAGGCAGCTTGTTTGTGGTGGTTTCGCCTACATTTTTTCAAGATCACGCTAACGTTGTCAACTTGTCCAATTCTTCAACTAAATTTGTTGCCATTTCTTCAGATGAAGCGACAAAGCTAGCTCAGACAAAGTCCATCATTCAGCAATCCTTTCTTGAATGGAAACTTCACTGTAAATATGCAAAAGAGCTTCAGGTGAATCATAGTTTGTTGATGTATTTTGATCACCTGCAACTTCCTATTGTAATGGGACAAAAGTCGCCTTGTTCCTTTTCGGGTATTTATTTTAGGCCAACTTTTCACTATAAATATTTTGCGAACTATACTCCTTGCTTAAAAGATCTCTGGCGGGCTTGGCGACAAAAAGTTTTGCTGTTTTTCACGTTAAAGAACAAACAATTAAAAGCATTGCTAACTTTAGACAGCTATGCTATAAAACACATTAAATTATTAGCATCTTCGGAGAAAATAGTTAAGCATATTGCTGACCCAGTTCTTGTTCCTTCAATAACGCACCAGCAAACACAAAAGCTAAGAGCTGATTTGGGAATTGATGAACAGAAAAAAGTGTTTCTTTTATTGGGTCATGTTTGTGAGCGGAAAGGAATTTTTCAAGTTTTAGAAGCCATGCGCTTACTTCCACAGCATGTAGCGGATCAATGTTGTTTGCTACTAGTGGGAAAAATTTCTCAAAGCATACGACTAAAACTACTAGCTAACATTGATAGTTTGCTAAAAACTTCGCCAGTACAAGCAATGGTAATTGAGGGTTATCAGCCTGAAGAAAAAATTTCTTTGTATTTTTCTATGACTAACTACGTGCTAGCCCTTTATCAAAAGCATGTTGGCATGAGTGGCGTTGTAATATTGGGTGCTGCCTATCAAAAACCCATTTTAGCTTCTAATTACGGATTAATAGGTAAAATAGTCTGCGACCAAAAATTAGGATACACGCTCGATTCAACTTCTCCTCGCGAAATCTCAAAACATATAGAAGCATTAGCTAATGGTTCAGTATTAAAAGATTATCTTCCTCATAAAAGCAACTTTTCTCGGCAAAATCATAGTCCTAAAAAATTTTCCTGTACTGCATTTGAAAGCGTTAGCCAAAAACCACTTTCTCAATAAGTTAAAAAACCTGTTAATTTAAAAGTTCGGTAAATATTGCCATGAAAACAAGCAGTTTAATTAAGCAAACGTCGCTTTTTTTTATAGTTTCTCTACTAGTCTCTACGTTTGTCGTTTTTTCAGACTTGACTTCGCCTTTAGATGAAACTCTTCGTAGTAATTCCTCACTAATTGTTTTATCTTTTTTAGTTAATGGTTTTTTTAGCTTGAGTCTTTTGTCGCTGTCTTTAGCTAAAGACGGTATATCTTTGAGGGTTGTTTTTTTTTCTTTAACTCTCTGTTTTTCTTTGCCGTACCCCTTGCTCAGTACTTGACAAACCAATGGATTTTTCTAACCGACTTTGATGACCTTGTATATGCGAATATTTTAATTTTAATTGCTATAGCTTGCTTTTATTTTGGTTACAAGCAAGGAATACGAAAGTCTCAAAAGATGCTAAAAAGATATTTAATTAAAAATATTTATTTTAGCAAAAGCTCTTTCTTTTTAGAAAATAAAAGGTTTGCTGCGGCAATCATTTTTATTGCCACATTTTTTGCTTTTGTAGTCTCAAAATCAGGATTTAGTTCACTACTCCTTAGAAGTCAAAGTGGAGTCACGCAAGCTGTAGGAGGATGGGGGCCGTTTGGTCTAGTGGCAGAGTACTTTTTTAGACCTCTACCTTTAATTCTGCTGCTCTTTTATCTTTATGAAGTTCAAATTAACCGCTGCCCTAAAAAATTGCAAAATTTTGTCTTCTTAGTTGGATCTCTTATTCTTTTACTACTTTTAAACTTTCCTACTAGTACTGCTCGTTTTTATACATTCACTGTTTATTTAGCTATTATTTTTGTTTTAAACAAGGCAAAGAAAAAAAGTTCGTTCTTTTATTTGTTTGTTTTAGTCTTTGGTTTGTTTGGTGCCAGTCTGATTGACATTTTTAGACATGTTGATGCTTTAACAAATGTAAGGCTAAATTTGAGCTTTGGTCTGAGTAACTTTTTTGTAGGGCATTATGATGCATACGAAAACTTTATTCATGGTATTCAGTATGTAGAACTGCATGGTAACACTTGGGGACAACAGTTGGGTGGCGCATTGCTGTTTTGGGTGCCTCGTAGTATTTGGCTAGATAAACCTATTTCCACCGGAGCTTATGTAGCTGAAAAATATTTAGGGTCACACTATGCGGTTTATAATAACAATCTTTCTTCTCCTTTTATTGAAGAGCTATACATAGATTTTCATATTCCTGCTATAGTTGTCGGCTGTTTTTTGCTTGGGCTTTTATTTGGTTATTTAGACTATTCTTATAAACAAGCAGTTGAATTTTCTAGTATCCACGCTCAGTTCGAAATTAAACCTCAGCCTCTCTATCTAGTTTTATATCCTACGTTAATTGGTTTGTCGCTTTTGTTGCTGAGAGGCTCAGCTATGTCAGCCTTAGCTTATTCATCGGGAATGGTTGCAGCTTATGTAGTACTGCGTTGTTTTTTAGTCAAAACCGGATAGCTTAATCAGGTTTTTGAACTAACTGAAATTCACTGGTTAGAAATAATTATTTTCCCATTTGTCCTTAAAAAATTTGCTTATGAAAACGATTTATACAGATGGAACATATTTGCAAACAACCAAAACTTGGCATGCTGAAGATGCTAACTGGAAAGCAGAGCAAATAAACAAGCTTATTCGAGCTAATCAACTTCAGCTAAATATTGTTGCAGAAATTGGTTGTGGCGCTGGAAGAATTTTAGAAGCTCTTTCTAAATTACAGGGTTTAGCTCAAACTAAGTTTGAAGGGTACGAGATATCTCCACAAGCTATTGAATTAACACACGGCATCAAAAGCAGTCAGATTACTTTCCATTTGCAGGATCTACTTGCAGAAACAGACGTAAACTACTTTGATCTTCTTCTTGTCATCGATGTTTTTGAACATGTGCCAGATTATTTAGGATTTGTCGGCAAATGCAAACGGAAAGCTAAGTATAAAATTTATCACATACCGCTTGATATTCATGTTTCTTCAGTTTTGCGAAGTAGTTTTATAGAAGGACGGTATACTTTAGGGCATCTCCACTATTTTAGTGCGGAGTCTGCGATCGCAACCTTGAAAGATACAGGTCATGAAATTCTTGATTTTGCTTATACGAATGCTGCTTTAGGTTTGTTTAAAGAACATCCCTCCGGCAAACGAGCAGTCGCAAATGTTTTCCGCTATTTGCTTTCGAGCCTTGTTGGCGTTCCCCTTACGGCTCGAATACTAGGCGGCTATTCACTCTTAGTTTTGGCAGAATGATTTTTTTGAGCGGAGTTTAAATATAACTTTTGTGGTTGTAAAAACACCTAATAAAGTTTTACTGCTTTTCGAGAATTATGGGCCTTATCATTTAGCTAGGCTTGCGGCCGCCCATAATTATAGTTGCCACTTTAACGCTCAAATTATTGGATTAGAACTCTCACGATTTCAAAAAAGATATATTTGGCATACACAGTTTGACAATAACTTTTCCCCTCTGGTTTCTGTTATTTCCGATCGTTTACTTGAAGAAGTTTCTAAGCGTGAATTATTTTCCAAGCTTTTTTTAACTCTAAATGATATCAATCCAGACGTTGTTGTTATTGCTGGCTATGCCGAGCCAGCCATGCTTGCAACTCTGCTTTGGAGTCTAATCCGCCGTAAGCCAGCCATCTTGATGTCTGAGTCTAAAGAAGACGACTACCCTCGATTCTTTTTTACCGAGCAACTAAAGGGTTGGCTAATAAAATTATTTAAAGCTGCTCTAGTGGGAGGTCAGCCTCAAAAACGCTATCTTATGAAGCTGGGTAAAGCTGCCGAAAGCATTTTTACCGGATACAACGTCGTTGGCAACGAAGCCTTTCATCCACAAAAAATCAGGCACTTACCTTCCCCTTTGGCTAAACCCTATTTTCTAGCGATTAATCGCTTTGTGCCTAAAAAAAACTTAGATTTGCTGCTTAAGGCTTATGCGATATATCGCCAACAGGCAGGCCACCAAGCTTGGGATTTGGTGCTTGCGGGTGATGGAGAACTTCGGGTTCAGATCGAACAACAAGTCAATCATTTAAGTTTGCAGCCCAGTGTTCATCTGCCGGGTTTTCTGCAACAATCTGACTTGCTACCTTACTTCGCCCATGCTGCCTGCTTTGTTCACGCTAGCATTCAGGAACAATGGGGTTTAGTGGTTAATGAAGCTATGGCCGCCGGACTGCCTGTGATTGTTTCAAATCGCTGCGGATGTTTTGAAGATCTGGTCATTGAAGGCGTCAATGGTTTTGGCTTTGACCCAACTAGACAGCTACAGCTTACGGAACTGATGCTCAAAGTTAGCGCTGGTAATGTTGATTTAGATAAAATGGGGACGGCTTCGCTAGCGCACATACAAAAATTTTCTCCCGTTTATTTTGCCCAAGGACTGAAGCAAGCTGTTGAATATGCATTAGCACACGCTTAGTACCGCAAAAATTTGACTATGAAAGTTTTGATGATTGCTCCCTATTTGGGAGAAAGGTATGGGGGTACCTCAAAGGCCATCAAAGATTTAGCTAGAAGTCTTGGCGAACAATCTCTTCAGCTTGATTTAGTAACTACTACCGCAAACGAGCGTACAAAGCTCACAGTTCCGCTTAACAAGTGGATCGAACAAGATACGTATCGAATTCGATATTTTCCCTGCTGGTATCGCCATACGCTAATTGTTAGTTTTAGTTTGCTGTCCTGGTTATTAAAAAACGGAACCCAATACGATCTTGCTCATACTCACACAATTTTCTCGCCTCTAATTTTAGGAGTTCACTTTATCCTTCAAACGCAAAAAATTCCTTATATTACGACTCCCCATGGCATGTTAGAACCGTGGGCATTGGCTTACAAAGCCTGGAAGAAGAAGATTTATTATTCTGTATTTGAGCAAAAATCGCTGCAACAAGCAACGGCTATTCAAGCCCTCACGATCGCAGAAAAGCAGCAAATTCAGTCTTTGGGTTTTAAAACAGTCGTCAAAATTCCCAATGGCATTTATCGCAGTCAGTTTGAACAACTGCCACCAACTCAAATATTTTTTGACGCCTTTCCTTTTCTCAAAGATAGGTCGCTCATTCTTTTTCTTGGCAGAATTGACCCCAAAAAAGGACTCGATCTTTTAGCAAAGGCTTTTGCCCAGGTAGTCGCTGTTGATTCGACCGCTCATTTAGTAGTCGCTGGCCCTGATAGCATCAATTTTTTGCCGACAGTGCGCCGTTATTTTGCGCAGTCTGGTTGTGAGCAACAGGTTACTTTCACCGGAATGTTGACTGGCACGCTGAAGTTTTCTGCATTGGCGGCTGCCCAAATTTATGTAGCGCCCTCTTATTCGGAGGGTTTTAGCTTATCTATTTTAGAAGGCATGGCTGCGGCTCTGCCTTGTGTATTTACAACAGGGTGTAATTTTCCAGAAGCTGCCGCAGCAGAAGTTGCTTACGAAGTGGATGTGGAAGCTAACGCGATCGCAGCGGCTTTGATTACCTGCTTACAACAACCTCAGCAGGCGATCGCGATGGGGCAACGAGCCAAGCAGTTTGTTTTTGAAAACTATACGTGGGACATCATTGCTCAGCAAAGCTTAGAAGTATACCGCTCAATTCTGCACAAGCCTGGGCTAAAGACGTCGCTTGCTGCCTGAATTGGGGTTAATCCTGCAAGCTAACAAGCGCTTTTAGCCTTTTGCCCCTTGGTAGCGGACTTTAGCTGAAGGGCAACTGATCGTTGGCTTTAGCGGTTCTGGCGGTTGAGCATTTGATCGAGTTCTTGTTGCTGTGCTACCGAAAGCGAACGATAAAACCGATCGAAAGCGGGTCGCACCTGGTCAAACACGAGAGTCGCCGACTCAGATAGCGCTTGATACATCGCTAATTTTTCTGGTGCCCGCTGAGCCGTTGTGGAGGCGGCGAAGTCATTACAAAACTCAGTAAAGGCGATCGCCGTACTGTTTTGTAGGGTTTCTTTAACTTCTCTAAGCAGCCCTTTCTGGCTTAGAGCTAGGTCAAGCTGCAATTCCACAAAACGAGCGCCCGTTTCGATAAAATCATCGCGGCGATCGCTGCACACAAACGTAAAACTGTTGCGCCCTAAATCTTGGCTAGCCTGTTTGAGCCGACCTGCTTCAGTAGCCTCAAAAGCGATGGCTTGGGTATGTAGCTGAGGACGAGCGGCTACAAATAATAGCAGCGTTACCAACGCAGCATTGGCCAGCAGCGAAACCCTAAACACCAGATTGCGCTTCATCCACTTTCACCTAACTCATTTACAAGAACACAATCGCCCTTATTGGCTATGTCGAGTTTAGCGAAGCCTGAGTTCCATGCAACCCCACTTTATGATTCCTCAAGCTGGGGCAGAAGGAATTTCTAATGCTTGGCTACAGTTGTCAAAATTTCAGCTATCTCAAATTTGATGAATTTTACGGCTGAGAGATCCAATTGTCGGAACGCTGTAGGACAGCTAGGTCTTCGGCATCTAGCTCAACTGGCGTGCCGCCGCGAATTAGCTCAGCAAAATTTTCGTTAGGCACCATAATACAGAGGGCATAAAGCCGGGTAGAGCCTGTATTTTCAATCACATGCACGCCTGTGGGCGGCACTAAAATACTATCGCCCGCCTGAATAGGAATAGTTTTGCCATCACAAACCGCCTGACCTTGCCCTTTCAACACAAAAAACATTTCTACCGCAATTTGATGGCGATTAGGGGGGGTTTTGCCGCCAATATCAAAAATTTCCACGCAATAGGTAAGCGAGACATGGGCTGTTGCCGGATCAAACACGATCGCTAAGCGGTTAGTATCGGTCGGACTGATGCGGTAAGCCTGATAGTCACTGGGCGATCTGAAAACGGGTAAAACGCAGCTTTCAGTACGGGTAAGACGATTGTTCATCATCGCGCTAGTGTAGGGCATCTAGCCAGTTAAAAGGGTGCTTCAAACTACGCTAAACTCTGCAGGCTCACCTGAGAGTAGTTGCGCAATATTACTGAGAATATGCCAGATAGACTGTATAAATTATTTAAGTAAATTCAATTTTTCGTCAAAGGTTGGCCGCTTTCTACACTAAACCTGCATCGATTCGTAAAGAAACGGCTTTATCGAATGCGGCGTGCCAGCCAAATACCTGCTCCACTGCCGATCGCATGAGCTGCAACCAAATTGACGTTGGCAACAATGACTAAGATATCCAAAACCCGAATAACCTTATCGGGGGTATAAATGGCGGCTCCTTGGGGCTGAGAAATGGCTTTGGCAAGCAGTACGCCAACGCTGATTTCTGAGCCAAGGGTCGCCAAGCCCAAGCCGACCAAATTCGTCAGCAAAAATAAGTCAACTAGCCCCAACGTATCTGCTTTGCTAGGGTGCAAAGCCGGATCCGGGCGACGCAGCCAGCGTCCGTAGCGAACCTGACGCAAAGATAGAAAAACGCTAAAAGCCAAAGCCGCAATGCTACAGCCTGCCAGAAAAATGCCCACCCCTAAGAAAACGCTGTTGCTTTCGTCGTTAATGTTGCGTCCAAAGATGGCTAGCAGCAAAATAGTGAACGAAATGATTGCGATCGCCAACTGCAGCCAAAGACTCAGCCAGCCCGTTAAACGTAGCGTCGCTGAAGCTTGTTCTACTTCGGGTGGAATTAAAGCCGACTCAGGCGGTACAGTCGGGCTAGGAGAAGGAGAGTTCATCATGTTCAAGCATTCAGACAATTGCCTAAATTGTGGCGTACTCAAGGGGGCAACTCATCCCACAGGAGAGTGAGATTATCTCAGTTAGCCTCGCTCAGCGATCGCCTTGGGCAAATTGAGCGCATATTGACCAGATGAAAACTGTTCAAGCCTGCGATCAAAGGCTATTATCAACCGTTATTCACACAGCTACCCTGAACCTCTGTGAACTTTACGATTCAAAACGCCCTACTTGCCCACGAAACTGGCTATCAAACTGGTGACATTCAGGTTATAGATGGCAAAATTGCCGCTATCGGTACCGCTTTGACGCCTCAAGGCCAGACAATCGACGCGACCCACAAACTTTTGCTCCCTGGTTTTGTCAATGCCCATACTCACTCTTCAGAGATGTGGCAGCGCGGAGCGATCGCCCCTTTGCCCCTAGAACTTTGGCTTTCAGAACTTTATCAATCTCCGGCGCTAACACCTGAGCAAATTTATCTCAGTGCGTTGGGAACTGCCATTGAAACCCTGCTTTCTGGCGGTACCAGCGTTATTGATCATCTCGTAATGATCCCCGGCCAAGAACTAGACTCTATTGCAGCAGCGGTGCGGGGGTACCGGGAAGCGGGTATTCGAGCCTTTATTGCCCCGCTCATTCAAGATTTGGCAGAAACAGAAGGTCTACCGTCAGGAAGCCCGAAGTCGTCTCCGCCGATCTATCGCCAAGAGGCCGCCGAGATTCTCGCCTGGATGGAAACCGCCATTGAGCAATTTCACCGTCCGGAGGATGGCATTAGCTTGTTGGTAGGGCCAACAGGCATTCAGCTTTGTTCGGATCAGTTGTTTGCAGGCTGCATAGCCCTAAGCGATCGCTACACCTTATGCCGCCACACCCATCTTTTAGAAACCAAAGCTCAACAGCGCTTAGCTGAAGAAAAGTATGGCTGTAGCGCTGTAGAGCATCTCAGTCGGCTTGGCTTTTTGGGGCCACAAACCTCTTTGGCTCATTGCATCTGGCTCAACCAGGCTGATATTGCTATTTTGGCCGCTAGCGGTGCCAGCGTCGTTCACAATCCCCTGAGCAACCTGCGTTTGGGCAGCGGCATTGCCCCGATCTTAAAGTATCTGCAAGCGGGCATTAACGTGACCTTCGGTTGTGATGGTACGGCTAGCAACGACAGTCAAGACATTCTAGAAGCGATCAAAATTGGCACCTTGCTCCACAACACGACCGACCCCGACTATCATCACTGGATCACACCGAACCAGGCGATCGCCATGGCAACTCAGGGCGGCGCGAAAGCGCTCAACCAAAGTGACCAGTTGGGGGCGATCGCCGTAGGGCAACAGGCTGACTTTGTTCTCTATGATCTCACCAGTTTGGCCTTGCTACCCCCCACTGACCCGATCGGATTGCTGGTGATGGGTCGCCCGGTCAACGTTGTAGACAGCGTTTGGATAGGGGGCAAACAACGGGTAGCTGCTGGTCAGGTGCTAACGGTTGATCTTTGGCAACTGCGTCAGCAGCTTTTAGCCCAGGGGCAGTGGCAATCCCGTTGCATAAATCCGGCCACAACTCAGCTAGAACCCCGCTATCGCTCTGTAATGGGCTTGCCACACTAAAGCCATGACAAGCCTTGTTCTTTTGAGTAATTTAATTTTGGTGGGGCTAACCGGGTTTTATGCCTGGTTTGTGCTCAGGCTTTTGCAACAGTTACAGCAAGAACAAACGCAATATCGGGAAACGCTTACTCAGCAACTTCAGCTAACCACGCTTCCTTATTTACACTGGGATCTACGCACTCAGGCTGATGCCGAGTCGCTGCTGCTAGATTTGTTCAATATTGGCAACGTCCCCACTTACGACATTTTGGTTGGAACGATTGCTGCCTATAACGAAGAAACGCTGGATATTCCGACTTTCATGCGAACCTGCATTCAGCCGCGCCACCGTAAGTATCCCCTACAGGCAGACAAAGTAGGTTACTATGGCATCCGCACTAGCCTAAGACTGTCTTTATTGCCTGCGCAAAAGCAAGTTACTCTACCCCTAGCGCTGCAACTCCGTCCAGTCGATATTTATGTATTAATTCAGTATCGGGAATTACTAGGTAACAATTACTATCAGCTATGTTGTTTTTCTGACATTGATGAATCAGGGTTGTATCGCGCTAATCTGTTGGAACCTGGCAGACCTGTGGCCATGCCCCGGATTCATTTTCATGATTTGAATGCGGTTGAGGGTGTAGAGGCGACTGACGAAGCCGACGCTTATTTTTTGAGAGACTTTATTGAGCTTTGGAATCATTCTCTGCCGCATCGGCTAACGTTAGCTGATGAGCCTGCAACGTCTTCTCAAGACTCAGTATCGTATGACTTCTAAACTCGATTACCTTATTCCCTAGCTTATGGCTCATATTCTGGTAATTGACGACGATCCGATGACTCAGCGCCTGCTCCAGCGGCTTTTGCAAGGGCAAGGTTACACCGTTACTATTGCCCAAAATGGACGAGATGGCTTGATATTAGCGGAGAAAATTGATCCCGCTCTGATCGTCTGCGATTGGGTATTACCAGGGGATATGAGCGGTTTAGATATCTGCCAGACGGTTAAAAAAAACCCCGATCTCGCCACAACATTCTTTTTGCTGTTAACGGCTCGCGATAGTTCCGCCGATCGGGTAAAAGGGCTAGACGCTGGCGCTGATGACTTGCTAACAAAACCAGTTGATATTAATGAACTCAAAGCCCGCGTGCGGGCGGGGTTGCGCTTTCATCAGTTGACCCGCGATCTCAAAACCCAAAAACAGCTATTAGAAGCAGAACTCACTGAAGCTGCAGACTATGTGCGATCGCTGTTGCCTAACAACCTCGAAGGCAAAGTGCCCATTGAAGCCCGGTTTATCCCTTCCCGCCAGTTGGGGGGAGATTGTTTTGATTATTACTGGTTAGATCCAGATTATTTGGCTATTTACTTGCTCGATGTTTCGGGGCATGGGTTAGGCTCAGCGTTGCTGTCAACTTCTGTCCTCAATGTGCTGCGCTCCCAGTCGTTACCGAATGTCAATTTTTATCGGCCTGAAAAGGTTCTTCAAGCGCTGAATGAAACCTTTCAAATGGACGATCAGCACGACAAATACTTTACGATTTGGTACGGCGTTTATAACTGTGCTACCCGGCAGTTGTCCTATGCCAGCGCCGGACATCCGCCGGCTGTGCTGGTTACTCAGTCAGACAGCGGAAAAAATCAGGTTGATTGCCTGAAAACACCGGGCATGCCTATCGGTATGCTGCCGGACACACGCTTTATTTGGCAGCGGACACAGGTACCGTCAAAAAGCAGTTTGTTTGTCTTTAGCGATGGCATTTATGAAGTGCAAGAACCGGGTGAGGCGGCTCCGCTAGATCTGTATTCTTTTGTCTCACTTTTGGCCGACAAACGGATCGGTCAAACAATAGACAGTGTGTTGGCTCATGTCAGAACCCTTCGCGCTGAGGAAACCTTTCCGGATGACCTGTCTCTGCTCAAAATTGACTTTAATTAGCGAGTCGGCTCTTAAGTACCCATAGCGGGTTGCCCTGAAGAAAGGGGATGGTTTTTGGCCAATTTCAATCCCTAGAAAACCTTTGACAGAGTGCTAGAGGGCGATCGCAGTTGACCTGCCCTCTATTGCCGCTCAAGGTCAAAGGCAAAAGCTAAAGGCCGCTTGAAACGTTTCCTGTAAGCGGCCTTCAGCAATTTGAGTTTCCCCCTTAGAGACGACAGCGATCCCTTCTGTTGTTGTCTAGAGATCACCCGAAAGGCGACTAGACGCTGGCGATCGCCGCAAAGTAAACAGCGTCAGCAGGCTCAAAGCAGCAAGGCTGGTAATCATGCCTGGTTCAGGTACAGCAGTTGCAGCCAACCCAATGAGCTTAGTATCCTCACCACCAAATGTTCCAATCGCCATTGCCTCAGCCGATGCCAGATCAACCGAATAAAGCGTTGAGCCAGAAGCGGCATAGGCAATGTTGATGCCCTCATCAGGTGAAAAGATATCAAAACCGCCCAGGGCGCTGAAGTCAATCCCCAGCGAACCAATCGTACTTAAGCCACCTGCATTGGCAGGATTTTGGAGATTGAGCGTATCAAGCACATAGTCGATTGCATACAGTTGCGTTGTTCGACCTGCTGGTGCCCCCAAAAAAGAGTTGGTGTACCCAACTGCTGTGATGTTAGGGTCAACCCCAAAATTTACGTCCCCGGCAACGTAGGCTAAAGTGCCATCTGGCTGTACGCCTGCCGTGTTGGGATCGAAGTCAGCGATCGCCCCCGTATCGACATTGATACGAAAATTTTGATCGTTCACGCCTTCTAGACGGAGGCGATCAGCAGCGGGGTTAAAGTCAAACCCAGACTGTTGATTGCCATCATAAGACAAAGGAAACAGCGTACTCTGAAAAGTGGCGGCTCCAGTTCGGGTATCAATGGTGTAGATGTTGTCTGTATCGGTAATGCCGTAGAGCAGCCCATTGGCTGGGCGAAAATCAATGCCTAGCAAAGTGCCATTAACCCCAGTGACATTGAGGGTTTTAACTGTATTGGGCTTGTCTAGGTCAAAATACAATAAAGAATTGCTATCGTCTAAGCCAAACAGCCGCGTGGTTGCCGCCTCCGCCGCTCGACTGCTCAATAGATTTAGCGTTGCTGCCGTGGTTAAAGCAACGATCAGACCCAATTGTCTTAGCTTCATAGAACCTCACCAAAAATTAAGCGATATTGACAGACAGATAGCAAAAAGGATCTACAGGTCAACCAGCACTGCCTGAGATAGCTGGATGAAACGGCATCTCCGTATTTTTGCGGTCGTCTGATTCGTTACGGCGATCGCGGGCGCTAAGATGCTGATGGAGCAATCAGGATATGAAAGCTTTATCAAACTGGTG
>NZ_JBQLZL010000012.1:0-4636 GCF_052168255.1 Almyronema sp.
GAGGGGAGGGTGGGACGCGGAGAGGGGGAGAGTCGGAGAGGGGGAGAGTCGGAGAGGGGAATCGGGGAGGGGGGAGGTCGGCGGTGGCTTGAGGTTTTGGCAGTCATTAAGCGAAGCTCAGCTCCAAAACCTTCCCTATCACCCCACCTTCCCCACCTTCCCCACCTTCCCCATCACCCCTTCCCCCTCCTCCCCTCTCCTACGTTCCTGGCAAATTTGCTAACTCGGCAGGTAAATGAGCGCGATCGCCGTGTTTGAGTAATAAGGGGCCGTGAACATCAAATTCGACAGCACTTACCGAGGCAACAGGCATAGCAATGCGATCGCGGTAGCGACCTAAGTCAATACCTAGTAGGTTGCACAAAATAATTCGGGTGGTGGACTTGTGCGAAACCACCAGCACGTTGCCAGAGTTGTGCTTTTCTTCAATTTCTGCCATTACTAAAGCGGCGCGGCTGCCTACTTGCACTGCCGTTTCGCCGTCGGTGGGTGCATTCCAGGCTGGCTCAGTTAGCCAGCGGACATAGTCATCGGTAAACTCACGGTGAACGGTGGGTTTGTCTTTACCCTCCCACTGACCAAAATCCATTTCTTTTAAACCGTCGCGAAGCTGCATCTCCATGCCGGTTAATTCGCAAATGGGGGTAGCGGTGGCGATCGTGCGTTTCATCGGGCTAACGTAAATCGCCGCCCACTGAAATGACTGATAGGTTTTGGCAAAAGCGGTAGCCATTGCTGTACCTATATCAGTCAGGTCTGGATCTGAAACGCCGCAAAAGCCATCGTTACGGCTAGATTCAGTTTCACCGTGACGCAAAAAATAGACAGTTAAACTCATATTTTTGTTAAAAAATGACTCTTCAGGGATCGGGTCTTTCTGGCAAAAGTCAGAGGGCAGAAGCAAAGCTTTTCTACCCAAGACTTTCAGCTATTGAAGCGTCTCAACAGTTGTGACGGCAGCTATAGCTTGGCCATACCAAAACCCGATCCCTTAACCCAGTGGACACGAGATTAAGCAGAAGTAGCTTCAAACACCTCTACCCGCTCTATTGCCCCTATCACTTGACGCTCTGCGCCTTCCTAATACGGCCACTTCCAGTCGCGGATCTCTGGCATATCTTCGCCGTGCTGATAGACATATTGTTTGTGTTCAATGAACTTGTCGTGAATCATTTGCTTGACATGGGCTTTCTGGTAGACAAAGCGAGGAATGCGATCGAGGGCGTCGTCGGCCAAACTAAAGCGATCGAGTTCGTTGCGCACCACCATGTCAAAGGGGGTTGTGGTCGTGCCTTCTTCCTTGTAGCCGCGTACATGCAGGTTGCTGTGATTGGGACGGCGATAGGTAAGGCGGTGAATCAGCCAGGGATAACCGTGGAAAGCAAAGATAATCGGCTTGTCAGGGGTAAACATGCTGACAAAGTCTACATCGCTCATGCCGTGGGGGTGTTCGCTGGCAGGCTGTAGAGCCATCAGGTCAACCACATTGACCACCCGAATTTTGATGTCGGGCAGGTGCTGGCGCAAAAAGTCTACGGCGGCCAGCGTTTCTTGGGTGGGCACATCCCCACAGCAGGCCATGACCACATCGGGTTCGCTGTCTTGGTCGTTGCTAGCCCACTGCCAGATGCTCATACCCTGAGTGCAGTGTTTGATGGCTTCATCCATGGTGAGGTATTGCAGTTCTGGCTGCTTCCCGGCCACGATGACGTTGACGTAGTTGCGGCTTTTGAGACAGTGATCGGCTACAGACAGCAGCGTGTTGGCATCCGGTGGCAGGTAGACGCGAATGACATCCGCTTTTTTGTTGACGACATGGTCGATAAAGCCGGGGTCTTGGTGGGAAAAGCCGTTATGGTCTTGCCGCCAAACGTGAGAGGTCAGCAGGTAGTTGAGCGAGGCAATGGGGCGTCGCCAGGGGATGTCTTGCTTGGTGACTTTTAGCCACTTGGCATGTTGGTTAAACATGGAGTCGATGATATGGATAAAGGCTTCGTAGCAAGAGAAGAAGCCATGTCGCCCGGTGAGCAAATATCCTTCTAGCCAGCCTTGGCAGGTATGCTCACTGAGAATTTCCATAATTCGACCATCGGGGCTAAGTTCACCGCCGTCGCTATCTTCTGGTAATCGCTCAGCCATCCAGACCCGTTTGGTGACTTCTAACAGGGCACTTAGGCGGTTAGAGACGGTTTCATCTGGGCCAAACACCCGAAAGGTGTTCATGTTGTTTTTCATAACGTCGCGCAAAAAGCCTCCCAGTACCATCGTGGCTTGTTCGTAGGTGGTGCCGGGTTGCTCAAAGGTGACGGCGTAGTCACGAAAATCAGGTAGCTTGAGGTCGCGTAGTAAGATGCCCCCGTTGGCGTGGGGACTTGCACCCATGCGTTTTTCAGCGGTGGGGGCGAGGGCTTGCAGTTCGGGGATGAGGCTACCGTTTTGGTCAAATAGTTCTTCGGGCTTGTAGCTTTTCATCCAGGCTTCGAGCTGCTGGACGTGGTCAGGATTTTTGCTAATGCCAGCGATAGGAACCTGGTGCGATCGCCAGAAATCTTCTACTTTGTGACCATCGACGGAGGCTGGGCCTGTCCAACCTTTAGGCGATCGCAGCACAATCATCGGCCATTGGGGTCGCTTAGTCTCGCCGCTTTGCCGAGCCGTTTGCTGAATCGTGCAAATTTCATCTAAGGCCGCATCTAAGGTACGCGCCATCGCCTGATGCATTTTTTCTGGCTCTGATCCTTCGACAAAGTAAGGGTTGTAGCCATAGCCAATTAACAGACTTTCTAGCTCTTCATGGCTCATGCGAGCCAAAAGCGTAGGATTGGCAATTTTGTAACCATTGAGGTGCAAAATTGGCAGCACCGCCCCATCTCGCGCTGGGTTGAGAAACTTATTTGAATGCCAAGCAGCCGCTAGTGGCCCAGTTTCTGCTTCGCCATCACCAATCACACAGGCCACGACCAAATCGGGATTGTCAAAGGCAGCGCCATAGGCGTGAGAGAGCGAATATCCTAACTCTCCCCCTTCATGAATAGAACCGGGGGTTTCTGGCGCTACGTGGCTAGGAATGCCACCGGGGAACGAAAACTGCTTAAACAACTTTTTCATGCCGGTGGCATCTTGCGAGATGTTGGGGTAATGTTCGCTGTAGCTCCCTTCTAAATAGGTATTTGCCACCAAACCCGGCCCCCCATGCCCCGGCCCAGCGATGTAAATCATGTCGAGGTCGCGGGCTTTGATGACGCGGTTGAGATGGACGTAGATGAAATTTAATCCCGGTGTGGTGCCCCAGTGCCCCAAAAGGCGTGGCTTGATGTGGGTTGACTGTAAGGGGTCTTTGAGTAAGGGATTATCTAATAAATATATTTGTCCTACAGACAAGTAGTTAGCCGCTCGCCAGTAGGCATTCATCTTTTGCAATTCACTAGCTGAGAGCGGATAAGTATCGGTTGCTTGGGTAGTAACCATTGGTGATTCCGAAAAATTTAAGGACTTTTCGCTGTCTGTTGGTAATTTAAACCCAATCGCAAAAAACTTTAGACTTCATAACTATTTTTTTCTAAAGATTGGTGAGCTGTCTCATTTGTAACCTTTTACCGGATGAGATTGTTTTATTCATCACAAAAAGGTTAACAGCGGCTTAAAGTTCTAACAAAAACTTAAAGGCATTTAATCGCCAATGAGGGGTGAGCGTTGTGCTCAAACGCTGAACCAAAAAAGTTAATCAAGCTGCACAGCGCCAGTGAAATGGGCATTTATAAACTTTCTGAGAATGCTCTGGCAGGATTTGGAGGCTGGCTGTTGTTAAACTTAAAAAACTTAGTTAAATTCTCAGAATTTAGCTTGAAGCGATCGCCAGTGCCTGCCTGGAAAAATTTTATACCTGACATCTATCTAAAGAAATAGATAGATGCTATCTGTCTGGATGAAAATTTTTGGTTTGTCTTGATACCGCTCCCTCTGTCTCTTGAAGGATGCTTTTGTCTTAAAAATTAATTTTAATAAAACCAGAAGATAGCAGAAAATAATACTCTATGAAAAGCATTAACATCGGTTTGACCGAAGAACAACGCAATGGCGTTATCGAACTGTTGAACTGTGACCTAGCAGATGCTTATTTGCTAGTGATCAAAACCAAGAAATACCACTGGGATGTGGTTGGCCCTCAGTTCCGTACGCTGCATGAACTGTGGCAAGAGCAGTATGAAGCGCTAACGCTCAACATTGATGAGCTAGCTGAGCGGATTCGGGCTTTGGGTGGTTACCCTGTGGGCACAGCAGAAGGCTTTTTGAAGTTGGCAACCTTGAAAGAGCACACGAATGACCTGCCTAGCGCTACTGAAATGGTTTCTCGTTTAGTCGATGATCATGAGCAGATTATTCGCAACCTGCGTGAGCACATCGACAACTGCCAAGACGACTTTCATGACGAAGGTACCGCTGATTTCCTCACGGGGCTAATGGAAGCGCATGAAGAAATGGCTTGGATGCTGCGCTCTTTCATTGAAGGTGAGCGCCTAGCCAGTGATGGCTCTGAGCCGAAGTCTCGTAAACCTGTGACAGCGTAAGGTTTAAACTTTGGTTTTTGAATAATTTGAGCGGGGGTGCCTGAGCACTCCCGCTTTTGCCTGTTTAA